>JAGQYS010000065.1 GCA_020435965.1 Flavobacteriaceae bacterium
CACTACCTGTAAAACCTTGAACAATTATTTTTGAATCTTTATTTACTAAAACGCTCATTTGTGTATTTTTAATTTTTTAAAAGGTTGTGCAAAAGTAATTTTTTGAAACCTATTTTTAAAGCAAAAGGACTTTTATTTATAAGTTTTTAAGCTTTTCTAAAATTTCAGGGATTTTTCTGATGGCAGCAATTTCTTTATATTTAGATCTGAAGTCGTCAGCAGGAATTCCAAAATAGCTTTTATTACCTTCTAAAGACTTGCTAACTCCTGCCTTAGCCGAAATGACAGCTTTTGTTCCAATGGTTATTCCACTTGTAATGCCAACTTGTCCCCAAATCGTAACTTCATCTTCTACCACAACACAACCAGCAATGCCAACTTGCGATGCGATAAGACATTTTTTACCAATTACGGTGTCATGACCAACTTGCACTAAATTATCGATTTTGGTACCTTCTTTTATTGTTGTTGAAGCTGTAACGCCTTTATCAATGGTGCATGAAGCGCCAATATCAACATTGTTTTCAATGACGACATTTCCTCCTGATAATAATTGGTCAAATCCTTCAGGACGCTTTTTATAGTAAAATGCACTAGCACCTAAAACTGTATTGGCGTGAATGATTACATTATCTCCAATAACTGTTCCGTCATAAATACTAACATTGGAATGGATTGTGCAGTTCTTACCAATAACCACATCATTACCTATAAAGCAATTAGGTTGAATTACAGTTCCTTCTCCAATTTTTGCAGTAGCTGAAATGCTTTTATTAGATGAAATAAATGGTTTGAAATGATTGGTTAGCTTATTGAAATCTCTAAAAGGATCGTCTGAAATCAATAAGGCTTTTCCTTTCGGGCAATCTACTTCTTTGTTTATTAAAACAATTGTTGCTGCTGATTCTAAAGCTTTGTCATAGTATTTAGGATGATCAACAAAAACAATGTCACCTTTTGTAACCACGTGTATTTCATTCATTCCTAAAACAGGAAAATCTTTATCTCCAACAAACTTGGAATTAATAATTCCAGCAATTTGTTCTAATGTATGTGTTTTTGGGAATTTCACTCTATTTACTCTTTAACACGCTCTTTGTATGTGCCTTTATCAGTCTCAATCTTAATCTTATCACCTTCATTGATAAATAGTGGCACGTTAACTTCTGCACCAGTTTCAACAGTAGCTGGTTTTGTAGCATTGGTTGCAGTATTGCCTTTAACTCCAGGCTCTGTTGCTGTAACTTCTAAAATTACAGTAGCAGGCATTTCAACTGAAAGTGGCATATTATCTTCCGTATTTATTAATATAGTAACAACTTCGCCTTCTTTCATTAATTCAGGTTTATCCAATGCAGCCTCTAATAATCTAATTTGAGTATAGTCTTCGGTATTCATAAAATGGTAAAATTCGCCATCATTATAGAGAAACTGAAACTTATGTGTTTCTACACGAACATCTTCCAATTTGTGTCCTGCTGAAAATGTATTATCTAATACTTTACCAGTTGTCACGCTTTTTAATTTCGTTCTCACAAAAGCAGGTCCTTTACCTGGTTTTACGTGTAAGAATTCAATTATTTTATAAATATCGTTATTATATCTTATGCACAATCCGTTTCTAATATCGCTTGTTGTTGCCATTATTTATTATGTTTTTTATTAATTTTTTTAAAATCAATTTGATTTAAAATAGCCTTTCATGATTCCTCTATGTGAATTCTTAATGAATTGCAGAATTTCATCACGTTCGGGAGTAGCTTCCATTTCAGCTTCAATAATTTCTGATGCTTGCGTGTTATTATAATTTCTTTGATAAAGTATTCTGTAAATATTTTGAATTTCCCTGATTTTATCTGCTGAAAAACCTCTTCTTCTCAATCCAACAGAGTTAATGCCAACATAAGATAAAGGCTCTCTTGCTGCTTTTACAAAAGGAGGTACATCTTTTCTTACTAAAGAACCTCCAGTTACAAAAGCATGATTTCCTATGGAGCAAAATTGATGAACAGCTGTCATTCCAGCCAATACCACATAATCACCAACATTAATATGTCCTGCTAGTGTGCTGTTATTAGAAAAAATACAGTTATTACCTACAAAACAATCATGTGCAATGTGGCAATAGGCCATAATTAAGCAATTATCTCCAATAACTGTTTTCATTTTGTCTGCTGTACCACGATTAATGGTTACACATTCTCTTATGGTTACATTGTTACCAATTTCAACCGTTGTGTCTTCGTCGTTATATTTTAAATCTTGAGGGATTGCTGAAATTACTGCTCCAGGGAAAATGTTACAGTTTTTACCTATTCGAGCGCCTTCCATAATGGTAACGTTTGATCCAATCCAGGTTCCTTCGCCAATTACAACATTGTTATGAATGGTTGTGAAAGGCTCAATGACTACATTTTTAGCAATTTTAGCACCAGGATGAACGTATGCAAGTGGTTGATTCATTTTTTATTTATTTTACTTTAACTATTTGAGCCATAATTTCTGCCTCAGAAACTAGCTTGCCATTGGCATACGCTTTTCCATGCATTTGACAAAGGCCTCGTCTAATGGGTTGCATCAAATCTAATTTGAAAATCAGTGTATCACCAGGAACAACTTGATGCTTATATCTAACATTATCTATTTTAAGTAAGTATGTTAAATAGTTTTCTGGATCAGGTACAGTACTTAAAACCAAAATTCCGCCTGTTTGTGCCATGGCCTCTATTTGTAATACTCCAGGCATTACGGGAGATCCAGGGAAATGACCTACAAAAAAGGGTTCATTCATAGTGACATTTTTTATTCCTATTACATGCACCTCAGATAATTCCATGATTTTATCTACCAACAAAAAAGGTGGTCTATGTGGCAACATCTCCATAATTTGGTTAATGTCCTTAACTGGAGTTGCATGCAAATCGACACTTGGAACATAGTTTCTACGTTCATTCTTAATGATTTTTTGCAGTTTTTTTGCAAATTGAGTGTTTACATAATGACCTGGTTTGTTTGCAATAACCTTACCTCTTAGTCGTGTACCAATCAATGCCAAATCTCCAATTACATCAAGGAGTTTATGTCTTGCTGCTTCGTTTGGGTGATGTAGTGTAAGGTTATCTAAAATACCATTTGGTTTTATGGATATATTATCTTTTTTAAAGGCAACTTTTAAACGCTCCATCGTATCTGGAGAGAGTTCTTTGTCAACATATACTATGGCATTATTGAGATCGCCTCCTTTTATAAGGCCATGCTCAAGTAGCATTTCAATTTCATGCAAAAAGCTAAAGGTTCTGGAATCGGCAATTTCTGATTTAAAGTCTGAAATACGCTCTAAAGTCGCGTTTTGAGTTCCTAATACTTTAGTGCCAAAGTCAACCATTGCAGTTACTTGATACTCTTCTGAGGGAATAATTGTTATCTCGCTTCCTGTTTCATCATCTTTATATGAAATAACTTCCCTAACTATATACTCTTCCCTATGAGCTTCAAGTTCAACAATTCCAGCAGATTCCAAAGCTTCTACAAAAAACTTTGACGATCCATCCATTATTGGAGGTTCAGAGGCATCTAGTTCAATGTAAACGTTGTCTATTTGCAAGCCAACCAGTGCTGCCAAGACATGTTCACATGTTTGTATGATAACTCCATTTTTCTCCAAACAAGTGCCTCTTTGAGTATTTGTTACATAGCTGGCATCTGCATTTATAATTGGAGCGCCTTCTAAGTCTATCCTTTTAAATGCATAACCAACATTTGGTTCTGCTGGCTTAAAGGTAAGTGTGACATCTTTTCCTGTGTGAAGACCAACGCCAATAAGCGAAACCTCTTTGGCAATTGTAGTTTGCTTAAATTCTGTATTAATCATTATTTTTCACTTTTTTTTCTAAATCATCGAGTTGTTTGACAATTTTTGGTAGGTTTTTAAAGTATACGTAAGATTTGTTATAATCTCCATAAGTGAATGAAGGTGATCCTTGTAATACTTCATCATTTTTTACGTTACGTCCAATCCCAGATTGTGCTTGCACTCTTACATTATTACCAATTATGAGATGTCCTGCAATACCAACTTGGCCACCAATTTGACAGTTTTCGCCAATTTTAGTAGAGCCTGCTATGCCTGTTTGTGCAGCTATGACCGTGTTTTTTCCTATTTCAACATTATGTGCTATTTGAATTTGGTTATCCAATTTCACACCTCTTCTTATAATTGTTGAGCCCAATGTAGCCCTATCAATAGTAGTTGCTGCTCCAACATCAACATAATCTTCTAATATAACATTTCCTGTTTGTGGTACTTTTGTGTATTCTCCTTTTTCATTAGGAGTAAACCCAAAGCCGTCTGCTCCTATAACTACTGCAGAATTTATAACACATTCATTACCAATAATAGAATCTGAATAAATTTTTGCCCCAGAAAAAATAACAACATTGTTTCCTATACTAACATTGTCTCCAACATAAGTGTTTGGATAAATTTTTACATTATCACCAATTTTTACATTATCTCCTAAATAGGAAAAAGCTCCTAGGTATAAATTCTCACCGTAACTTGCAGATTCTGAGATAAAAGTAGGTTGTTCAATACCTACTTTATTCATCTTTACTTGGTTATAGTAATTTAGTAAGGTAGAAAAAGCTTTATATGCATCTTCAACTTTTATTAATGTTGTAGATAAAATATCGTCTGGTTCAAAATCGTGGTTTACTATTGTAATAGACGATTTTGTACTATATATATATTGTGTATATTTTGGGTTTGCCAAAAAAGTCAATGTACCTTCGGTACCTTCTTCAATTTTTGCAAGTTTAGAAACTTCAACATCTGGGTTGCCAACGATGTCGCCTTCTAAGATTCCTGCTATTTGTGTTGCGGTAAATTTCACACGGTTTTTTTTTTGTAATAAGAGCCAATTAAAAGTTTTAGTTACTTAAAGCATTCAATTGGACAATTGACGCAAAAGTATAAAAAATGTACTAAAGTTTTGCTTTAGGATAACATATATAATACTTCGTAACTGCTTTTGATAAAACCGTTAGGTTTAAATAGTCTGATGCCTTAATGATATCTTTTACTTTTCCTGTTTTCAATAAAATATTTATTTTCTGATCTTTTGATTGATAAGCCTGATTGGTTACCTCTCCTCCAAATACAAAATAAGCAGCTTCATCACTACTAATGTTGTATTTTGTTGTTAAGGTATCTAAGTGTTTTTTATAACTGGAAGGTTTAACTTTTTTGTTTTTAAATTTTATACTAAGTAGTTCACGCTCCATAATCATCTGGCTTAAATTACTTAACACAAAATCATCATGGTATTGCCATGATTTCATGGCAGCCAATATATCTACATCATCTAATTGTGCAAAAGTGTCAAGAACATCTTCATTAAACTTGGCTTTACTTACATTATTGTTTAAAAAGAAAGACAAAGCTTTGCTGGCTTCCAGTTTTTCGCCTTTAACCGTTAATTCATTAGCGCGTTGCAATAGCCTAATAAGTAGTTGTTCAGCAGCTAAACTGGTTTTATGCAAATAGACCTGCCAATACATTAATCGTCTTGCTGTTAGGAATTTTTCAACTGAATAAATCCCTTTTTCCTCAATTACAAGTTCGTTATCTACTACATTAAGCATGGTAATCAATCGTTCACTGTTAATATTTCCTTCGGCAACTCCTGTGTAAAAACTATCACGCTTTAAATAATCTGCTCTATCCATATCCAATTGGCTAGATATTAGCTGATGCATAAATTTTCTGTGGTATTCACCTTTAAAAATTGTGATTGCAAGCGTTAAACTTCCGTTAAATTCTGAGTTAAGTTTCTCCATAAAAAACAAAGAAAGCTCCTCATGTGTTATGCCATTTACAATGCTATGCTCCATGGCATGACTAAAAGGACCATGACCAATATCATGTAAAAGTATAGCAATTAACAAGGCGTTTTCTTCATCTTCAGAAATTGTAATTCCTTTAAAACGAAGTATCCCAACGGCTTTTTGCATTAAATACATACAACCTAATGCATGATGAAAACGTGTATGATGTGCTCCAGGATATACTAAGTAGGATAAGCCCATTTGTGTGATGCGCCTTAATCTCTGAAAATATTTGTGCTCAATAAGGTCAAAAATTAAAGCATTCGGTATCGTAATAAAACCGTAAATTGGGTCGTTAAATATTTTAAGTTTGTTCTTTGTATTCAAACTATAACAATTAAATTTCTACAAATATAACTATATGAACAACATAAACGTCCTTTGGGTAGATGATGAAATAGATTTACTTAAACCACATATTTTATTCCTAGAGCAAAAAAATTACAAAGTGACTACTTGTAAAAGTGGCACCGAAGCTTTAGAAATTATTAACGATAAAAAATTCGATATTGTTTTCCTAGATGAAAACATGCCTGGATTAACAGGATTGGAAACTTTATCTGAAATAAAGGAAAAAAATGCGAATATTCCTGTGGTGATGATTACTAAGAGCGAAGAGGAATACATCATGGAAGAAGCCATTGGCAGTAAAATTGCCGATTACCTTATAAAACCTGTAAATCCACATCAAATTCTGTTAAGCCTTAAAAAGAACCTTGACAACACTCGACTGGTTTCAGAAAAAACAACATCCAGTTATCAGCAAGAGTTTAGAAAAATTGCGATGGACATGGCTATGGTAAATAGTTATGAAGAATGGGTTGAACTATACCAAAAACTTATTTACTGGGAAATTCAATTGGAAACCATTGAAGATCCTGCAAT
This sequence comes from Flavobacteriaceae bacterium, assembly GCA_020435965.1. GTDB lineage: Bacteria > Bacteroidota > Bacteroidia > Flavobacteriales > Flavobacteriaceae > CAJQLB01. The sequence goes on from JAGQYS010000065.1 coordinate 6,772, forward strand.
GATTGAGATTTTAGAATCTCAAAAAACAGAAGCCAACCATCAATTCGGTAAATTTATTGATAAAAATTACGCCAACTGGTTTAAACCAAATGTTGATGCACCCACCATGTCTCATAATTTATTTAAAGATAAAGTTGTACCTCAGGTTTCTAACGCTCAACCAACTTTGTTTGTGGTTATAGACAATTTAAGGTATGACCAATGGAAAGTGCTTCAGCCCATTATAAACAATTATTATAAGGTTGAGAAAGAATCTGCTTATTTTAGTATTTTGCCAACAGCGACACAATATGCCAGAAATGCTATTTTCTCAGGTTTAATGCCAAGTGATATGGAACGTTTGCATCCAGATCTTTGGCTAAACGATACCGACGATGGTGGCAAAAACCAGAATGAAGGTGAGTTTCTAGAGGCTCAACTTAAACGTTTAGGTTTATCTCATTTAAAACATGAGTATGTAAAAATAACCAATTTAAAATCTGGTAAAAAGTTTGTTGAGAATTTCAAATCCAAAAAAGACAATGATTTAACTGTAGTTGTTTACAATTTTGTAGATATGCTATCGCATTCTAAAACCGAGATGGAAGTAATAAAAGAATTAGCATCCAATGATAAAGCATACAGATCGCTTACGGAGAGCTGGTTTAAAAATTCTCCTCTATTGGAAATGATACAGCAAGCACAACAACTTGGTTTTAAACTTATTTTAACCACAGACCATGGAACCATCAATGTAAAAAATCCATCAAAAGTAATTGGCGACAGAGATACAAGCCTGAATTTGCGTTACAAAACAGGACGAAGCTTAACTTATGAAGACAAAGACGTTTTAGCTATTAAAGATCCTAAAAGCGTACATTTGCCATCCATAACCATGAGCAGTTCCTTTATATTTGCCAAAAGTGATCTGTTTTTTGCTTATCCAAACAACTACAATCATTATGTAAGTTATTACAGAAATACATACCAACATGGAGGTGTCTCGCTAGAAGAAATTATCATACCTTTCGTTGTATTAAATCCACGCTAATTTATCTATTAAATGCAAAAAACATCGATAAAATGCAATTTTTAATTTTTTTTTCATACATTTGTCTTATTATTGAAATTAAATAATGACTATAGAATTAAGTTTTAACCTTAACTCAATAGAAAATGTTGCCGAAACTCTTTTACATAAAGTAACCACAAAAACAATATTGTTTTATGGTGAAATGGGAGTTGGTAAAACCACTTTAATACAAGCTTTAGTGCGAAAATTAGGTGGAGATCAGGTAACAAGCCCAACGTTTTCTATTGTAAATGAATATGAAGTTGAGAATGATATTGTCTATCATTTTGACTTTTATAGAATTAACAACGTAAGTGAAGCTTATGACATAGGAATTGAAGATTATTTTTATTCTGGACATTGGGTTTTTATTGAGTGGCCAGAGAAAATAGCAGGAATTCTGCCTTTTGAGACAGATATTTCTTACATAAAATTGAACAAAAATGGCTCTAGAACACTAAAATTAGAAGTTTTTGAGCCAGAATTAAAAAATAAATAGAAAAAAAACAATAAAAAAACCTAAACAGACCCCAAATAAAAATCGGCAAACTACGGAAAAACCGTAGCTTGAAAGTGGCGTAAACAAAGGGATTTAACATTTTGTTAACAATTTTAATTAGCTCTTGAAGTTATCTTTGTAATAGTTAATTAATTAATTAAATCCCTTGAATTATGAAAACTAAAAAATTAGTACTTGCAATTGCGATTTTTGGTGGTATTCTGTTTACAGCGCAAGCTGCTGACTTAATAAACCCTAATGAGCAATTTACAACAAAAATTGAAAAAGCAAAGGTCAAAATTCCTGGACAACGTTAGTAAAAAGGAATTAGTGATCGGGAGTATTATAGCGACTTTTATAGCTACTACTCCATATTTATTCACTTTATGGGAAGGTGTTCCAAATACGCAAATTTGGGACACTTTTTTGTTTACTTATGATAGTGGATATTATGAAAGCGCACAGATATTAGTCTGGACTTTACTAGGTAAAATTATCCCACTCTTCTTGATTATCGTTTGGATGTTTACATGTAGACATTGGTGGTATCATGCTTTGATAGTGCCTATTGCTATGTATATTTACCAAATAATTACTATACTTAATGATGATTTAGAATTTGCCGAAGAAAATCAAATTATTTATTTACTACCAATAATGGCAATTGTAATCCCTTCAATATACTTAGTTAGAGCACAAATGTTTAATAAAATTAATGATGCCAACAAAACTATGGAAGAGCTTGAAGAAGAGTTTATGATAAAACCGAAAACATTTTGGGGCAAAGTAAAGCAATATTTTTAAAATAAACCACCCTTAAGTAAACCTCTTATTTATACATGAAAAAGAGGTTTTTGTTTGCACAAGAAAGCAACTAATGATACAATAATATCAAATTTATTCGTAATTTGGTTTTTCAATACAACCACTATGAGTAAATCACGTTCTCCATTTACCAAAGCTCAATTATTGCCACAAGAAGAAACTTTGGAAATTTTAAAGCAAAAAGGCGATTTGTTTATTGGCATACCCAAGGAAACAGCGTTTCAGGAAAAACGTGTGTGTTTGGCACCTGATGCTGTATCTGCTTTAATTAGTAATGGGCATAGAGTTTTATTGGAGTCTGGTGCAGGTATTGGAGCTAGTTTTACAGATTCTGATTATAGTGAAGCTGGAGCTGAAATAACCAAAGATACTGCCAAGGTGTTTTCGTGTCCAATGATACTTAAAGTTGAGCCACCTTCGATGGATGAGATAAAACTCATTAATCCGCAAGCCATACTAATTTCCGCATTGCAATTAAAAACACAAAGCAAAGCTTATTTTGAAGCTTTGGCGGCAAAACGCATTACTGCTTTAGCGTTTGAGTTTATAAGGGATGAGGATGGTTCTTATCCAGCCGTAAGACAGCTAAGTGAAATTGCCGGAACGGCTTCTATTTTGATTGCAGCCGAATTATTATCTAACGTTAACAATGGTAATGGGCTTATGTTAGGAAACATAAGTGGTGTACCTCCTACCGAAGTTGTTATCATTGGTGCAGGAACCGTTGGAGAATTTGCAACACGCTCTGCTATTGGTATTGGTGCCAATGTTAGAGTTTTCGATAATTCTATTACTAAACTTAGACGATTGCAAGCCAATTTAGGCAGAACTATTTATACCTCGACAATGCAGCCAAAAAATTTGCTTAAAGCATTAAAACGTTGCGATGTTGCTATTGGCGCAGTACGAGGTAAAAATAGAGCTCCTATTTTGGTTAACGAATATATGATAGAAAGTATGAAACCTGGCTCTGTTGTTATTGATGTGAGCATTGATATGGGAGGCTGCTTTGAAACCAGCGAAATTACAACGCACAAACATCCAACTTTTGAAAAACATGGCGTTATACATTATTGTGTGCCTAATATTCCTGCTCGCTATTCCAAAACTGCTTCAGTTTCAATAAGTAATATTTTTACCCCTTACTTATTGGAGATTGGTGAACATGGTGGTTTAGAAAATGCACTGAGATTTGATCGTGGTTTAAAAAATGGGTTGTATTTTTACCACGGAATTTTAACAAACAAATCTGTAGCAAATTGGTTTGATTTAGACTACAGAGATGCTAATCTTTTGATTTTTTAAAACTAGCATCACAAAACAACAATTTACAGCAAATGAAATTTATTCATCGTCTTGGATACTACTTAGGTGGTTTTTCAATTGGTCTTATTTTTTTAGCCTTTTTTTTAAGTGGTAAACGTGCTTCATGTGATTATGGTCCTGATGCAAGAGTTTTGAAGAATATTGGGTTGAAACAGTTGCAATACGCTGAAAATGTAGAAGCTATGATGAATTCAAATGTGATAGATTCTACAATAATTTCAATGATACTAAAACAAGGTGACGTTAACTTCTCTGAAAGCAATACGAAGTTAGAAACCTGTAAGATTTATGTTGTTGAAAAAACTGTTGAAGATAAAGAAATTGCATTAACAGTAGAGAATTGCGAACAAATTGCAACAGTTAAGAACATATCGATTAAATAATTAATTGTTGGATTAATTCTTAATTACTTTTTATAAAGTGGATCTTGCCTTGCGCTTCAGCGGCACACAGAAGCAGGAATGACAAATGCTATAAAATAGAAAAACGCTCGGTATTTTACCGAGCGCTTCTTTCTAACTAACTAACCAATAATCTTTCATCAACGAAAAACTATTTTCTTTGTTCTCGTAACACCTAATTCTTTAAGTGTTATGAAGTACACACCTTGATTGTAAATGGATGTGTTAAGTTTTATAACGAATTGCTGACCATTATTATTATCAAAACTTTGGCTGTGCATTAGTTTGCCATTCACGCTATGGATGTATAAATCTGAAGGATTCAATAATCCTTGAATTTTTACATATAAAATACTTGAATGGCTATTATCTGTGTAAACCTGCATATCATAAGCTTCAGGTTCTTCAATTTGTTCTTCTTCGCAAGCTTCGACCAAAACTGTTACTTCAGCAATATCTTGATCAAGACTGTTGGATACAGTAACCTGATATGTTGTGTTTTCAGTTGGACTCACGTCGATACTTTGTGTAGTTTCTCCTGTATTCCATAAATAGGTTTCTCCTCCACTTGCAGTTAAAGTTGTTGTATCTCCAGCACAAATGGTTCTATCTTCACCTACAGATGCAACTACTTGCTGAACTACATTGACCGTTAATTCCTTTTCATCATAACAATTGTTGATATAGCCTTTTACAGAATAGGTTGTTGTAACACTTGGATTTACAGCAATATTTGGAGCAGTTGCACCATTACTCCACTCATAGGTATTAGCACCAGAAACTGAGAGAGTTACATAATCACCTTGTAAAATGGTTTCATTTCCACTTACACTAACATTTGGTAATGGATTAACATAAACGGTTACACTATCAGTGTCAGAGCTATTGCCTTCAGTTACTGTTACTGAATACGTAGTTGTAGCACTTGGAGTCACAACAATTGTTGCAGTAGTCTCTCCTGTGCTCCACAAATAGTTTGTTCCGCCTGA
>JAGQYS010000066.1 GCA_020435965.1 Flavobacteriaceae bacterium
TCGAGTCCAGTTCCCGCTACTAAATGAGACTCAAGCAGTTTTTCTGTTTGGGTCTTTTCTTTTTTAGGGTCGTATTGTTTTAAAAATGAATTAGTTAATTCGAATAAAATATTCAATTTACTGGTTCGACATTCCTTGTTTTTCATTGAAAAACGGAAACCTTCAGGAAACAAGATGTTTTGGAGTAGCCTTTTGTTATGGTAATCCAGTGATTCGTAGAATTGATGAGGGTTATCAGCTATTTTGAAAAAATGTTTCATTACTTTTTTGTGGTTCGACATTTTTGACGGCAGATTCAGTGTTAATTGTTTTTTCTTTTCAATTTGTTCTTTAAGCTTTGATCCATGTTTTTCAAAAATGTCCTTTGATATTTCATCTGTAGCATACCTAAATTCAATTTTATCATATTGTTCCTGAAGCTTGTTGATTTCGGAATTAATCTGTCTCTTTTTATCAGCACTTGTCGATATTTCATTCTCAATAATCTTTTCAAGTTGCTTTGAGAACAAATTTTGAAACGCTTTTGATAACTTAAGAGATTCCAATACACTTGAAAATTGCTGATGCATACCTTTTGACAATGATTTAGTTCTTGTGTTTGCGTTTACTGTTTTATTACAAGACGAACATTTATAATACAAGATTTGCTTTCTTTTGTTCTTGTATGAGGTCATATTGGTATTGCAGTCGTCACAAATCAAAAACTTTGGTACCAATGGAGTTTCTAATTTTCCGTTAATTTTTGGGGTGCCAATCTGAACAGAGTCTTTTAGCTTTTGTTGCAATAAATTAAATTCCTTTCTAGAAATAATAGGTGTCCAATGGCCTTTGATTTCTGTATCAGGAACTAAGCTATTTGTAAAGTAGCCAGCATAAAACAAGTTAGACCACATTTTGTTTAGACTTTGTTTAGGAATATATAACCCTTCTAGTGTTAGATAATCTTGAATTTCTTTGTCACTATGATTTTTATAGAGTTTCAGTCTAAACGCTTCTTTAATCAGTTTTCCATCCGAGTTTAGCTTTATCTCTTGCTTTGCTTGTACTTTAGACGGGTCAGAAACTCTAGGACCGTAGTGATCATAACCTCTTGGTGCTCTTCCTAAAAAAGTGCCTTTCTCTAAAACATTAATCATACCTGGTATGATGACATCTTGTCTATTAAAATTTTCTTTTTGAGCATATAGTAACTGAGTAGAGAATTCATTTTCACTTCGCTCTGTAAACGTATTGTGACCAGTACTTACAGAATACAGATACACATTGTATTTACGTCTCAGACTAACAAATAGCTCAATATGTTCGGAACCAGCACGTCCAAATCGACTTGGTGACCAAATAAGGATGATTTTAGGCCTTTGTGATTTAGATGTTGTTTTAATCGCCTGTAAAAGCTCATTTAAAGTCTTTTGAGTATTGATTCGTCTTGAACTTTCATACTCAGCATCAAACTCTCTTGTGATTATTAAACTGTTATCACAGGCGCAAGACTTTAGTCGCTTTACTTGGGTTTCAATACTACCATTTTTTAAAAATTGCTCTTTTGAGGACACGCGAGTATATGACCATACAATAGCGCCTTTAAAATCTGAAATTGTTACTTCGTTCTTTCTACTCATATAAAAGTTATTTTGCTGAATCAAAAATGAGTTTCGTAAATTGATATATACTCAAGGCTAATTCATTTTTTTGTGCTTCGTTTAAATCAATGAATTCCTTAGATAAATGTTCTTCTAGATCATTGTTATCTAGTAACTGTTTCTGTTGAATTTCCTGAAACGATTTTCGGCCCATAACGAGATAGGATTAAATCAGGCTGTTTTTTCAGGAACTGAATTGGTTCTACACAGGTTTTCATTCTATTTTGTAATTAAAGTTAACTTATAATTGTCTTGGCTTCTAGGGTCAATTAGGAGCTTTGCACCTTTAGGAATTTTATTTTTAAGAAAGAAGTCAGCTAGTTCGTCTTGCTTCACATGCTTTTCGGTAATAATTCTAGGTTTGATGTGGCCATCATCAAAAGCGATCTCAACTATTTTTGGTTTTTTGAACAATACTATTTCCCTGATTTGATTTTCAAGGTCACTGAGGTAAACCAGATTCTTATGTTTTATGTTAAGATCGATGCTTATGATCTTGGACAGCTTGCTCAATATGGGAATTGAAATTAGTGGGTAATCAAAAGTTAGACTTCCCAGTTTTTTTAGTAGAACATCATTATTAACTAAAAATGTATGTTCATTCGTCAATGGACTGTAAACCATAAAGTGTGGTTGACTTATGTTGGTGATACATGATTTTAGCAAATCGGTATATTCGTTTATTTCCTCCCTTAGAGTATTCATGACTATTTCATTAGATAATGTTTCTTTTAAGCTTTCTTTTCCAGTTTCTGAAACTAAAGGCTTTTTTGAATCAATGTACTTTAAAATGACCTGATCGGCATATTTATTTTCTTTAGGTACGTTCCACACGTTATATGACAGAATTTTTAATTTTTCCGTACTGATACCGATGTCGCTGAGTTCTTTTAAAATCATTATCCAAATCGCTTCAGGAATGTTCATGCGACCGTGCTTTTGGTGTGTCTCAAAAAAATAGGGGATTACTTTGTTTTCTCTCCAATAGGAAACCTGTCGAGACTTAAGGCCTAAATCTTTGGGGAGGATATATTTTTCGTAGAGGGATTCCCCAAATTTGATGTAGAATTGATCGTTCATAAATATTAAATTTACACAAATGTAAATATTAAATATTAAAAATATCTATATTTGTAAATATTATTTAAACGAATTACTATGAAAAGCGAAATTGAAAAGCGGATTTGTCCGGATTGTGGGGTTGAGTTTATACCCAAACGATCAAATCAAACATACTGCAACAGTACCTGTAGGACGGCACATCATAATAAAAGAAATAACGCTAAGCGAAAGGAACTGGCCAAAATTTTTAAACCAATAATTGAGCAATATGAGATTTTATTGAAACTGTTGAAGGGCAGAAAAGAAGTTCAAGTTCATAAAGAATATCTTAGAGGTACCGGTTTTAACTTTTCTCTATTCACTCATGTACATTACAATGAAACAATAAAGAAGAACTGTTATGCTTTGCATACGGTTCACTATTATAAAGTTGATCAAGATTATTATAAAATTGTAAACAATGGTTGATGTAGATTTTTATGATGTTCAAATTTTGACCTCACTAGATGTTGACCTTGCTCAAGTGTCTCATGTTAAAGAGGTTGAGGATGAGAATACTTATTTGAAATATGGATTAATGATTGGTGGAGTTTTAATCGTAGGCTTATTAATTTACTCACTTTATAATTCTCCGAAGAACAAAAAAAGAAATGAAAAGTCGGACTTTTTTTAATCTCTAGTTTTTTTAATCTCGAATAGTTCAATTTTCTTTTTGATTTCTATTTCTTTGTCATGTTGCCCATCAAACTTATACAGTAATGCTGCAACTTGATACATGTTGAAGAGATATTCGCTTCGGTCAAGATTCATGTCTTCTAAAATTTTTATTCCTAACTCTTGGTTTAAAATAGCATCCTCTATATTGTCTTTTTTTAAGAATAGGCTAGATAACTCACTATAGTATGCTGCCAAATAAAAATCATTTCTGTTTTTGTTAGAAAGAGATTTATGTAGTGCAATTCCTGATAGTATATGTTTTATAGCTGAATTATAATCGCCGCCAAGAGCAAAAGATTTTGCTAAAATTCTATATTCTATACTTAATTGCTGGTCGTTATATAAATCATGTTTCTCTCTTAATTTTTGAACCTCTTTAAAGTGTATAAAAGTATTCTCTAAATCTCCTTCTTTTAGGTAAGTATTAGACAAATTATTTGATGTTACTATTACATTCTTTATTGTTTTAGGTATGTTATTTCTAAAAATATATAGTGCTCTTTTAAAATAATCAATGGCATCTTTAGAGTTCTTGTTTTCTGCATACCCAAGAGCCAGATTATTATACATAACTCCTAGGCTAATATCATCTGATGCCAGATGTTTTTCAGCTCTTTCTGCTAAATCAATTAGTTTGGGTAATTGATTTTTGGATTTAAAATAGAACCTTTTAGTAAACAACAATTCATTTTCCAATAATAATAGCGGTTGGTATACACTTCTTCTGTATGGTTCTTTTATAGAATCTAAAATTGACTCAGCATATCTTAAAAATCTAAAAGACTTCTTTGGAGAGTTATAACCTTCTTCTATTCTGCTTGAAAGCCAAGTAATAAAAAACATGTTGGTTACAAATGGATTTAACTGCTTTCTCTCACGATAAATTAAAACTTCTTGAATAATTTTGTGAATGTTTATTCTTAGTCGATCATCACTAAACTCTATAAGACCTTTCTTTTCAAGAGCGTTTAAAACATTTATGATATGTACTTTGTTTTCATCATAAAAATCTTTTCCATTAATTAGGATTAAGTCCTCTACTAAGATATTATATGATGGAAGAAGTATAAGAAATGCTAAATAGTTTATTTCTTTACTTTTTAAATTTGGCAAACTAAACTTTTCAATAAGAAAATTGAAAAATTTAATGGGCTTAACTTCATCGTTAATATCTATATCTATAGATAAGTTTTCATCATCTAAACGTTGCTTTTTTATCGAAGTAAGTAAAGAATTTAAAGTTATGTCATAACTGTTTTCAATTGTTTTAGCTGCTAGTTCAATTACTAAGACATTATAATCTATGTAGTTAAAAAACTCAAGTAATAATGAATCTTTAACTTGATGCTTGCTGGAGTATGATAAATAAATTTGTTTCGCATCTTCAAAACTTATTCTTGGTAATTTTATTGAGGGCATCGTTTTGTGATAACTCCTGGTAAGGACAAGTTTTTTCCAAGACGATAGTGATGCTAAGGATTTTATTTCTGAAAATTCATCTTCACATTTTTGTATATCAATAATTATTAAATTATTTCCGTTAATCTTGTTTAGCTCGTTTAGAATTAAATTATAAGATTGTGATATGTCATTACTTGTAGAGAGTTCAATTCCTAGATTTGTAATAAGAACATCATCTAATAGAATCGAATTTGGAATTGAGTGTTCAACATTAAGCCATATTAAATGGTCATAATGGTCATGGTTTTTAATATACTTTTTTGCAAACGAAGTTTTACCCATACCACCTTCAGAATGAATAAGAACCATTTTCTTTTCTTCTAAGTTGTCATTGACTTTGATTAAAAAATTTTCCCAACCTAAAATTTCTGAAGTATAGATATCAGGGAGTAAGTTTAAGTTTTTTGGATATGCTGTTGGTATTGAACTAGATTGACTTTTTAACGCGTTTATTTCTAATTCATGAGCTATTTGTCGAACTTTTATTTGCTCTACATCATGTTTGAGTATTTCATACTCTATCTGAAGGAGTCTTGTCAGTTTTCTATTTACAAGCTCTTTAAGCTCGTCATCAGTTTGTTTTAATAAGTTTAAAATGATGTTTTTATTTAACGACCTTTCTTCTTGTTTTTTGTTTTGAGAACTTTTATAAATTTCTGATAGTAAAACGCTAAACAGAACATTAACAGGTTTATTTTCAAATTTTGAGTCCTGAAGAATAGTGTATATTTCTTCTTTAATGTTTTTAATAGAATCTTCTGGTGATAAATCTTCAAATTCCCAAAAAATATTTTTTATAAATGAGGATACTTCATCTTTGATCACTGTTATGGTTTCTTGGCTAACAGCCTTTATTTTTTCTCTCTCTTCTTGGGTAATGTTTTTTTGTGATTTTTTGTTCTTTTTTATCTTAACCTCTTTAATTAATATCTCTTTCACCTTTTTAGTACACAAGGTGTGTAAAGAGCTGTCTGTAAAACTAACATCATTTACCCATTTTGAGAGTAGTTTTTCTTTAGGGGAAATAGATGAATTTGTAGTAAAACAAAATGATATGTCTTCATTTAGTGATTTGTATTTTAGGTAGAGTATGAAAAAATTAAAGATAGATTTCTTTATTTCTGTTGAGTTTAAGCTGAATGAAGAAGTATAAGACTTAACTTGAGTGAAAATGAGTTGTTCGCCTACTTCTTTAATGTCGTCTTCGACTTCGGTTTGTGTTTCAACATTTTTATCATTTACGAAGTTATTAATCCACTTTTTTAATACACATAGATATTGATAGTAAAAACCTCTGTTTGTTGCTGTTGCTTCTGTTTCTGAGCCAAATATATCTATTATCCTTTCTCTCATGGTTTAATTATTTGGGCATAATAATTAATTAACAACAGGTCTGTCAGACCAATAAAAACATAAATCTTCAAAATTCTCTATTTTGGTATAAACATCTTCATCCAAAAATTTTGAATGTGGACTAATCTTATAATCAAGATTAGATTTGCTACAAATAGCTTTTGTAGGTACACATGCCATAACTGGAGTTATATATCCATTTTGTATATCAGAATAGTGTTTTTTGTTCGGGATTTTGATAGTGCATATCATTTGCTTGTTTTCAATTACTGGAGTAGGTTCGTATTTATTATCAACAATTTCTCTCTTGATATACAGGACACCATCAAATTGGGCAATGTCCTTAAACCTTGGTTTTTCCTCTTGTCTCTCATAATTTGTGTTCAAATATTTTTTTTGATTGTCTAGCCAAATTTTAAAGTCTTTACGATTCGTTGGAATTTCATCAAAGCTTAATAGCCACCTTTGTAAATCTTTAATATGACCAAAACAACTTACTCTAACTTCTTTATCTTCCATATTCCAAGAAAGTGTAAATGAAATCACCTTGTCTAAATTTCTTTCAGTTATTTTATCAAATATTTTTTTAATCGCAAGTAGTGTAGTTTTTACATCATTTTGTGGATTATGTTCACTATGGAATATACATGGAATATTCCAATAGCCATCTTCTATGACACCAAGTAAAGTATCTTCTTTTATAAAAAGCGTTTTATTTTGCCTATCTAATGCCTTTTTAATTTCTAGAATGTCATATTCAAGAATAGATTGGTCTTCACCATTATTATCGATAACATCATAGATTGATACACTATGGCTATGTTCTTTAAAATCTTCATTCTTTTGATGATATGACACTAAAAGCCTGATACCATCTCCTTCATCGATACTTTGAGGTACTAATTCTTCTTTTAAGGTTTTTTTAATTTGCTCTTTATCTTCAAATTGTGATTTTGGTTTGTCTACATTGAAATATTCATAAATAAGAGGATTACCCTGCATGTACTTTGTAATTAGATTTTTCCAATCTTTTATGTCTAGTTTACCGTCTATTCTAAACAATTTTGTGTAATCACTTCTTCTTCCAAATTCTGTCATATTTTGCTCAATCCTATCAAAATATAAATCAGATGAATATCCACGAACTGCTCCATCAAAATGAACAAACGTTTTTTTTGAGATGTCATAAATTGAATGTACATATCTACAACCAAAAAAATCTTCTAAAGTTGGTGCATTTTCTTCCCTCAATTCTTCTAATTCAAATTCCTTTAATTGATCATTATTTTTCCAATAAAACTCTGTGGATGAAACTTCGTAATAACTTCTTTCAAAATCACTACAATTATGTTTTGTAAGTCCAGGTTTAATGTTTGTAATATCATCATCATATTTTGGTCCAAACCAATATTCAAATTCCAAGGTCTGGAGAAAGGTAGGTGCATAACCAATAATATTCCAATCTAGAGCTATTTTAAGTGTAACAGCTTCATTATCTTGATGTGACATAAACTCATCTAAAAATAAATTATGAAAGTTATTAAACCTAGATAATGACTTCCTGAAATAGTTATGCGAGTATATGCACAGTGGTATTGAATTATGTATAAAGACACCATGAAATTTATAGGTAAAGTCTTCTTTTAAATCTGCAATTTTTATTAATCCGTCTTTGTCTTTCAGTTTAGTGAGTTTTGGGAAAACTTTAGTTACTAGGTTATCATCCAATATCGCGAGAGTGCCAGCAGTTAAATACTTAGGGTTTTCTGAAACATAGTCTTTTAATAATTTCAACAAAGAGCCATTATTGGTGTCTATATCTTCTTTTATGTTTTTATAAGTACTATACTTTTTGAAGTTTAGGATTTGTTTAGATTCTTCAGCAGTTTCAGGGATTAATGTTATACCTATATTTCTTACTAGATAAGGCTCAAAATATAATGCATAGGGTATCATACAACCTATTGGACGATGCATATCATGACCAATATGCATAGGCACACCGTCAGTTGCTTTCATCCACATCATGTCTTCCATTGTAGATATTGGGAAGAAATATTTGTATTTATTTATTTGGTCAGAGTTTAGTACTGAAAATGATTTAATCATATATTAAAGTTTAGAGTAATTAGTAGGTTCTATAGACAAAAAATTTAACGGATATCTATTAAGTATTATATGGACTATTAAAATTAAAGATACTTAATTTTTATCCATTTTGAGTTTGGATTTAGTCCAATTAAATCCATTTTAAAAACGCATTAAACCGTTTTAATAAATATTGAAAACTAATTGATGTGAATTAGAAATATTTCAAATTGCTTAAATACTCTAGGTTTACTGCCATTTTGTTGTGAATTAGTCTGATAAGACTAAAAATCAACATGTTGAGCAGTATCTCGACATAGGTAAAGTTCAACCAACGGAACATTCAATTGAATATAAAATTAAAATTGTTTATGACGGTTTAATAAGTCCTAAAGTATATGTTTTAGACCTGTAATAAAGTATAATGATGAAATACACATATTTCCAAAGGAAAAAAATTTATGTCTTTATCATTCTGAAACAGATAATTTTATTTGGGACTTTAAGAAACATAATATTTATGATACTATAATCCCTTGGACTTTAGAGTGGTTTGTCTACTATGAATTATATCAAATAACAGGAAAATGGGAACATCCATTTGTGCCACATAATACATCTAAATAGTAGATAAGATTTACTTAATTCAAAGGTTCATTTCAAATTTTATTTAAAATCATTGAAAGAAACTAGGGTCAATATTATTGTGGATTCAATAATATAGTTTTTTAGAGTTTCAATTATGATAAATATTAAAAAAAATAATTGTTCCCTATTTGTACTATTTTTCTTGTAAAGCCTATGAATAGGAGAGGAGTACTTTAGGTATCCGAAATAAAACTTATTTTTTCTAAGCTTTGTTTTTTATATCACAAAGAATGTAAATTAGACAGAGTGTTTTAAGCTATCTAATCCTTTGTCATAATCGATGATTGGTATTCTCTAGGAGTCATAGCGACTTCTTTTTTAAAGGCATTGTAAAAAGCAGAAGATGTGTTAAATCCAACATCGTAGGCTAGATCCTCGATTTTTTCGTTCATGAATTCAGGTTGAGATAGTTTATCTCTAACGGCTTTAATTCTAAAACTATTTATGACTTCTGGAAAATTTTTGTTGTATATTTTTTTTGTAGCTATTGAAACCAGATAATTTGGAGCATCAATAGCTTCAGCAAATTGTGCTAAGGTAATACCTGGTTGACAATAAATTTTGTCGTCCTCAATCGCCTTAGTAATTTTTTTTATCATTTTTTCTGGTATAACTTTAGAACTTGATTTCTTTACTATTGAAGGGGATTGTAGTGCATAGAAAAATAAAAAGTAAATAACTATTGAAGAAAGTGCAATGCCTGTTGCATATGCTGAAATTGTCTCTCCAAAAAGTTGATAAATCAATATTACTGATAAAGATATTAAGGCATAAAACAAAACTTTATGCCATTGACTTAAATCGTTTTTTTTTGTTTTAAAAATAAATTTAATAGCAGTTATTAATAAATAAGAAACAAAACTAACATTTGCTAAAAAATACATATCATATGCAATATTACTATTGACAAGTATAATGATAAAACCAATTATTGGGAATATAATATGTAATAATTGGTTTGTTTTCAATGCTTTATTGCTGTTATTGCTAAGTGAAAAATAGGTAAGAGCTAAAGGTCCGATAAGAGCAAAGCCCAAAAAGCCAAAAGCAGTTGCTAATGATGAAATTTCAGGTAAAACATAATAAAAAATTGATTTTGTAATTCTCATAGCAATTACTATGAATAATAATCCTAAGGTCAAATCTTGTAGTTTTGATACTTTTCTAAGAAATAAAAAATAAGTTGCCATGAAGACACAAGAGGTAACTGCAATACTTGAAAAAATAATTAATGCTATTGATGTATTCATCACGTTCTTTTTACAAAGATATTTATTAGGGTTCAAATAGTTCTGTTAAAATCCTCACAAAATCCTCTCCATATTTCTTGAATTAGAAGATGGAAAAAAAAGTTTAGGCTTAATTTTAATAAAAAGATTAAAAACTCATTAGTAATGAAAGAAACCTATTATGCTACAAATAAGGTGATGTTATTAACAATAACTTTGGTTACTAAGCTTTATGCTCTTAGTAATCCTTATTCATAGTAATATGAAATCATTCAATATTTTAACAATTCAAATTGTATTATTATATACATGTCTTCTTCATGGCATCGATGGTAAGCTGAACACAAGTAACAACAAAAATGGAATTTCATATTTAATTACTATAGATAAAGAAAACCCACGCCTCGCAAAGGTTAGGATATCCTTAACAGCTAGTGACAGTATTTTATATATGAATCCTGGTGCCAACCAACTTGAAAAGCGATGGGCCACGTTTGTTCATAACCTTGGTGTTATAGATGAGAATGGAAAATCTGTTCAGGTAGAAGAATTAAAAGATGCAAAATGGAAAATACATACATCACTAAACAGAAAGCTAACCGTTAGTTACAATGTTCATTTAGATCACGAAAACTATGAATGGAGTGGTGGTATTGACGGAGCCGCTTATGCAACAGAGCTTGGGGTTTTTTATACAGGGCGATCATTATTTGTCTTGAATGGAGAAAAATGGAAAGATATTGATGTTGAATTTAGAGTCCCTAATGATTGGAAAGTTACTACGCCATGGAATTTAAAAGGAGGAAGTAAATACAATTATAATGCAAGTAACATTTCTGATTTGGCAAATTCATTGATCTTTATTGGATTGCACAAAGAGGTTTACTTGAAAAGAGAAGAGTTTGAATTGATACTTGCACTTGGAGATCATGAAATGATAGTAAGAGAAAATGAATTCAGAAGTTTAGCTAATGGGGTGTTGGATTACTACATAGATTTGATGGGTGGAATACCTAATATATCACAAGAGAATAAGTTCAGTAGAGTTCTAGTAGTCATTAATTCTGCAGATACAACAGATGGTGAAGCTATTGGAAATAACATAAGTATTTTATTTAAACGAGGAGGAGATAAAATGGAAGAAACCGTATCAAGATTTATTTTCGCTCATGAATTTTATCATCTTTGGAATGGTAAATCATTTTCGCCTATTGATGACAAATCAGAATGGTTCAAAGAAGGATTCACTAATTATTATACCATAAAAGCATTATATAACGTTGGTTTTTTAAATGAAACGTCTTTTTTAGACATTTTAAGTGACTTCTTTTATGAGAAGTATATCAATGATTCTGGCGTTGGTAGATTATCAATGACAAACGGTGAAGAAAAACATAATCACTGGGGATTAATTTATTCAGGAGGCTTATTTGTTGGTATTTCTCAAGACATCATTATAAGAAAAGCCACAAATAATAAGAAAAGTATAGATGACTTAATGAAACTATTATTTCAAAAATATGGTGGATCAAACAAAAACTATTCAATTGGTGAATTACAAGAAGCATTGGCTCAATTGAGTGGTAATAATCAATCTGATTTTTTTGAAACCTATATTAATGGAACAAAACAAATTCCAGTGGATAAGTATTTAAAAATGGTAGGTCTGAATGCTAAAATAATAAACAAAAAATTAGTTGTTTCCAAAGCGGATAATGTTACTCCAGAACAACAAGATATAATTAATGGGCTATTAGGGCAGCTTAAAACAAAAGATTAGAAATGAACAAGCAGAATAAAATCAGCGAAGTTGAAAAGTAAGTGGTCTTAACTTAATTCCTAATCAAGAACAAACTTTTAGAAATGTTATAAACTGTTTATCTGTTCGTTTTATCAATTTTACAAATACATTTATTTGAGTATAAATAATTCTGTTAAAATCCTCATAAAAATCTCTCCATATTTCAAGAATTAGGAGGTTAATCAACTTTTCTCAGCCTAGTTTAGCCTAAAATCTAAAAAACTAAAAATGAATAGATCGTTTGTATTATTAGCTATTGCATTGTTGTGCACAATAAATCTACATGCACAATTTCACACGTTGAGTATACCTCAAGCCAGTCCTAAGATTCAAGAGAGCCAAATGCTCGGAGTCACAAAAATCACAATTGATTACAGTAGTCCTGCATTAAAAGGTAGGGATGTTTGGAGCAACTCAGGCATCATTCCTCAACAAGGCAAACCTATTCCATGGAGAGCAGGAGCCAACATGGCGACTGTTATTGAATTTAGTACTGATGTGAAAATTGAAGATAAATTATTAAAAGCTGGAAAATATGGATTACATATCATACCTAAAAATGATGCATACGATTTATTATTCGCACACAATTATGACCAATGGGGAAGTTATTATTTAGATGTAGAAAAAGATGTTAGTCTTCGAGTCTCTGTTCTATCAGAATCTTGCCCGAAGTCAGAACAGCTTGACTATGAGTTTTTAAATCGAACTGAAAACACATTGGTTATCGGGTTGGAGTGGGGAGAAAAACGAATTCCGTTTAAAGTAGAAGTTGATTTAAATACAACTGTTGTGGAAAGTTTTAGAAGTGAATTACGAGGCATTAATACGTATCATTGGCAAGCATGGAACGATGCAGCATTATGGTGTTTAAATCACAATACCAATTTAGATGAAGCATTAGATTGGGCTAATCGTTCTATAAATGGTGGTTATGGAGGTTTTGCAGCCGATAAGAACTTAACGAACATGTCAACTAAGATCAGATTGTTAAGAAAGTTGAACAAAATTGAAGAAGCTAAAAGTACTGTTTCAGAAGCAAAGAAATTGAATGCTACAGTTTATGAGGCAAATGGTTTTAGCAGATTCTTGCTTCAAAATGGTTTTTATCAGGATGCATTAGAGTATTGCAATATTTCACTTAAATCAAATCCTGACACGTGGTTTTTAGAGTTGAATAGAGGGCTTAGCCAATATTTCTTGAACAATAAAAAAGCAGCATTAAAAGATGCCAGAAAAGCACTAAAGACAACGCCAGAACAATATCAATCAAGATTAAACGAAATTATAAAAGAAATTGAAACGGGAACTTACAAAATCCCTGAAAACTAATATAGTTGTTCAAAATTAAATCGGGAGTGACTAAGATAGAAGGTTGATGGTTTCTTCATTTAATATTGTGAGTTGCTCCTGATTATACCATTTCTTAAAAACTTAATAAAGCTAAAGTAAAAGATGAAAAGAAAATACATAAGCCTAATAATCATAATGTTATTGGCTCAAAATATTTTTGAAGCACAAACCCTTAAAAGAAAGGGTTTATTAGGTATCATGATGCAAACATTAACCGATAGTATTGCAATGCAGAACAATATTTATGTTAAAACAGGAGTGCACATTACTACGGTTATGCCAAACTCAACATTCGCAAATTTAGGAGTAAAGCAAGATGATGTACTTACAAAATTGAATGGTTTATCTGTTAGAACGATTCAAGATGTTTTAACAATTACCAATGAGCTGTATGAAGGGGATAATATTGAAGCTGAATTTTATTCAGGCAATTCAAAGAAAATTAAATCAACTGCTTTGTTGGGCAGACCTATTGAAGTTTTTGAAAATGGGGATGTTACCTATGGTGAAGTGGTTTATGAAGGCAATGTATTACGAAGCATTTTAGTTACACCTAAGCAAGCCCGTAAAGCACCAGTAGTTTATTTTTTACAAGGATATACGTGTGGTTCTGTTGAAACGGCTACTAATGATAATCCAATGAAAAAATTAATAAAAGATTGGGTAGATGCTGGGTTTGCCGTCTATAGAGTAGAAAAGCCTGGAGTAGGAGACAGCAAAAGCAACAAGCATTGTATGCAAATAAGTTTTGATGAAGAGCTTACTGCGTTTAAAGAAGGCTATAAAGACTTGTTGAAACAAGAAACAATTGATGCTGATAACATCTTTATGTTTGGGCATTCAATGGGAGGTGTCATTGCACCACTTTTAAACGAAATGAAATCACCTCGTGGCATTTTAACCTACGGAAGTATTGCTCAGAATTGGTACGATTATATGGTAGATCTATATACCAAACAACCAAAACATTTTGGAGTGTCAGATGCACAAATAAAGGAAGATAATAAAGTTAATCTAAAGTTTAATGAAGATTTCTTGATCAATAAACTATCTGGGGAAGAGATATTAGCTAACAAGGCCTATGCAGACTTTTTTAGTGCCAGCATAGAAGGCTTTAAACAAAACCAATACATAGGTCGACATTTTGACTTTTGGCAAAATTTAGCAGATATAAATATTCCTGAAGCTTGGGCAAAAGTAAAAACCAATGTTTTAGCAATGTATGGAGAGTTTGATATTCAGGCGATCAGTCCAAAAGGTGCAAGAAAAATAACTGATATAGTTAATAAAAATGGAGGGAAAGGAGACTTTATTGTAGTTGAGAAGGCTGACCATGGTTTTGTAAACTTTAACTCAATGCAGCATAATGCTGAAACTTTAGGAAATGGTACTTACATGATACATGCACGTGACAATTATAGTGTAGCGTTAGGAAAAGAGAGTGTTAAATGGATGAAAGCAAAAGTTAAAAAGTAATGAAAAGCAAGATTCTAACTGTTTTATATGGTGTGATTATGTCATGCTCAGGAAGCTCACAAGAAGTGAATTTTCAAATTGATGAACAATCGTGGCAAGAAGATTTTCAGTTTTTAAAAAAGAAAGTTGAAAAAACAGTCCCATCTTATCATTTCCCAGAAAACAAAAAGGCATTTGATGAGATATATGAAGTTATCAGTACTTCTCAGATTGGTAATAATAAACTGGAAATAGTTTACGGAATTCAAAAACTACTGAATACACTTAATGACGAAGGCTGTAATGTGCCTTTATTTCAAAACGGTATTGCTTTAGAAGTCTTACCAATAAAACCATATTGGTTTAATGACGGACTTTTTATTCTAGATGCTGCTGAAAACTATAAAGATATCATTGGTCAACAAATTGTAAAAATTAATAATGCTACTGTTGATGAGGTTTTTAATGAACTAAAACCTTTATTAAATGCAGATAATGAGTATTACAAAAAATACTTATTTCAGGTTTACGGATTAATGCCCTCTGTTTTAAATTTAGTAGGATTCGGAAAAAGTAATAGTGAAGTTACTTTACAGTTTGCTTCCGGAAATACAAAACAGATTAAAGGTAGTACAATCAATGACTATTTACAGTTATCGAGAGGATTACCAAATGATGAGGTATTTAGTTTTACCAAAAAAGATTATAAAGGGAAGAACTACTGGTCAGAAATGTTGCCAAACACCAAAACATTATTTGTACAAATGCAGCGTATTGCAAATAATGAAGAAGGAATATCATTTTCTAATTTTGTTAATCATATAGAATCGTTTATTAAATCAAATAAAACTGATAAAATTATCTTAGATCTACGGTACGGTGGAGGTGGTAATGGTTTCAAGCTAAAAAGATTTACGGACTTACTTAGAGATTCAAATACAATTAATAAAAAAGGAAATCTATTTGTTCTTACTAGTAAGGCAACACGAGGAACACTTTTAGAGCTAGCTTCAATTTTAAAATTAAATACTAAAGCTATTTTAATAGGAGAACCAACTGCTGAAGGTGTAAATACAGTAGGTGATACTAAATATATTACATTACCAAACTCAGGAATAAGAGTTTCATTAACGCATACATTTTGGCCAACGAGTTGGGAAAAGGATATCAGTACATTTTTATCTCCAGATGTAAGTGTAGAATATAATTATTCCGATAAAGCTAAAGAGCAGGATCCTTGGCTTGATGTTGTATACAATTATGAAGTAAAAGAACCTTATCAATCAATTCCTTTTGAATTAAAAAATCAATTAATAGGAACTTACAAGATTGAAGGAAGAAAAGTAAGTATTGAGAACACTAATGGAAGATTGTTCTTAACCATGAATAGAAAAATGAAAAGCTTTTTTGAGATTTATACTGAGCTTTATTACCAATCTGAAGGGATAATTTCTACAGATATTGATGGTGTAGCATTGGCTTATACTAAAAATTCATCTAATAAGATAGAGCTTGAATCATTAAAGTGGAAAGGGTTAAATCTAAATATTGATTAATCATTATTAAATCAAGAATCAAATAAAATCTAAAAACATAAAATCAATATTAAATTAATGGAATTAAATATGAAACAACTATTCTTCACTATATGTACATTTCTTTTATTTGGTATTACTACAAGCAATGCACAAGTAGATTCTGTATTTGTTTGTGATGTAAAATTCAAGAATTCAAAGTTTGATAATTCACATGCAGGAAGTGGATTTTTATTGAAATACAAAGACAAAGTATATGGTATTACAGCAAAGCATGTATTGTTTTTTGCCAAAACTGATAGTATGAACACCATTAGTTTTGGAGAGGATTTAAAATCTTGGAACTTTAGCTCTAAAACCCAACAAGATAAAGTCATAAAGGCAGGAAAACTTATTAACGAAGACACTAATGAAAAGCTGGAAATGCCTCCAAAAGGAGATTGGTTAATTTTTGAAGTCGAAGGTGATATTCCAAAAGATGTAGTGGTGTATTCTATAAGAGATAAACCATTAAAAATAGGCGATAAGGTGCATTTTTTGGGTTATCCATATAAAAGTGTAGAACCTGTAAATGTTAAGGGAGAATATATTGGATTAACAAACGATAATAATCTAAGACTTGATGTGCCTAAAGGTAATTATAACGGTTGTAGCGGTGGACCAGTTTTAGATTCGGAAGGAAAGTTGGTTGGCATAGTATCAATGGGATATTTCAATGAGAAAGAAAACAAAATGATTTTTGAACCAGCTTCTTTAGAATATTTTAAAGAAGTAATTCATATTAAATTAAATAATTGATAAGGTGAAAAAAATAACAGATAACAGTTTTACACATTTGGTAGAAGGAACTACAGATAAAGGAAAAATATGGTTTAGTTTTTCTATAGCAAATTTTAAAAGAAGTAATATTTAAAAAATCACTTATGAAAAAAAATAGCTACATATTTATAGTATTAGTACTAGTTGCAGTATCAGTAAAGGCACAAGATTTTGATTTTGCTAAAAATCAAATAAAAGTTTGGGAATTAGCTAAGCAACGAACAGTTGAAGTAGCTAAAGCAATGCCAGAGAGTAAATATAGTTATAGTCCAACTTCCGATGTTAAAAGTTTTGGACAACAAATAATTCATATTGCTAACAGTATGCTTTCTATGCACACACGTTTTATACTAGGTGAAAATTATTCTGGAAGAGAAAAAGATGCTTCTACTATGACAAAACAACAAATTATAAACGATTTAGAGACTGCATTTGATACTGTTATTAATGATATGAAAACATTATCAGATGCTGCCTTAAAGACAACAGGAAAAAGTCATGGAGCGTTTCCGCTTACTAAATGGCAGTCCTTATTGTTTATGAGGGATCATATTACTAATCATAGAGCAAAAACAGTGTTATATTTAAGATTAAATAATATTACACCACCTAGATATGGTTTTAATTAAATAACATAAAAGTTTGAGAAAGTTTAAAATAATTGGTTTAAGTAGTTTCTTCTTGTTAATGTTAGGTGTTTTATTTGCTTCATTTAACGATTATGCAAAACGCGTTTGGGAATGGTCTAATGATGGAAGATTTTTATGGTCTGAATCTTATTTTGATGAAAACGGACAGCCCGCAAACCATAAACAGACAGGAGTTCATAAAATACGTCATTCTAGGAATAAACAAGGGGTTATAGTGAGCTCTAAAAGGAACGACGCTAAAAATAACCTGATTGAATCAATTAAAAAGCAAAACAAAATTAAATACTATACCAATTTAGTAGGCATTATTTCACCAAATTTAGAATATCTAGGAAGAGGAGAAATATCTGC
>JAGQYS010000067.1 GCA_020435965.1 Flavobacteriaceae bacterium
TCTTGTTCCAATTGCTTTTGTACTTTTTTTCTTAGTTCTTCATTTTCTTTAAGTTGATTGATTAGTTTGTTTTTTGCAATATCTCTCTCTTGTAAAATAAGTTTTTGTTTATGTCCTAATCCTAAAGAAAACAGTACATTTTCTAGGATAAACCCTAAATACAAAATACTATATGATGGTTCAATGCTCAAATTTTTGTTTTGAAGTTTTAAATAGTATAATAATGACCAAACAGATGTTATCAATAAGATTAATGAGCCAATAATGACATAGTATTTCAAAGGGCTTTTAACCTTAAAAAAGGGAATGTACAGGATTAACCCAAAGAGAAACATTGGAATGGTGAAAATAAAATAGCCATCAAGCAAAATCTGTTTATTTCCTTTAAATAAGTAAATAAGGAATACCAAGGTGCAATAGGCTATAATTAGATATAATATGTTAATACTCCATTTGTACCAATTAGGTAAGTTTATTTTAATATCTAAAAACTTTAGAGTAAACAATACGTAAATAAAAAAATAGAGTTCTGTAGCAACCATTGGATATTGAATCAATTCATTTATAGGATAAAACAGTTCATATAGGAAGCCGTCTTGAATATGATGTAACTGTGAAAATATGATGAAAAAAGTATAACCACTATACAATAAATACAACTTGTCCTTATGTTGAAAATACAACAAGAAGTGAAAGACAGAAAGGATGAATAGAATACCTATTGTAAAATAGATAAACCCATTGGTAAATGAGTTGTCAAAAAAGTAAGATGTAAAATCTTGTTCCAAGCGTTGTTAGTTGTTTAATAGTTGTTGCAACTCATTTTTTTTGGCTCTTGAAACAGGAATGGTATTGCCGTTTTTTAGCACAATATAAAGCCCTTCATTTTTTACAACTTCCTTAATGTAATTTATGTTGACCAAATACGAATTATGCACTCTAAAAAAGACGTTACTGGTTTGTACTTCAATTTCTTTGAGTTTTTTAGAGAGTATTTCTTTTTGGTTATTTACCATATATATTTCAGTATAATTACTATCAGCTTTACAATACAGTATATCGTCCATATTTACATATATGGTTTTACCAACAAGAGGCAAAGCCAAGCGTCTTGATTGATTTTGTGGCGCATAGCTCTCAATAATTTTCTTTACTTCTTCACCTAACGAATTTTGCTTTTGGTTTTTTTGTACTCGAGAAATGGTTTTTTGTAAATCTTCAGAATCAATTGGTTTTAAAAGGTAATCAATTGCATGTTCTTTAAAAGCTTTAATAGCATAATTATCATAAGCCGTAGTAATAATTAAGTCAAAATCCCGAAAACTTAAATTGCTTAATAATTGAAAACCATCCATTTCAGGCATTTCAATATCCAAAAACACACAATCTGGTTTTAAATAATTAATGGCAGAAATAGCTTCTTTTGGGTTAGTAAAAGTATCACAGATTTCAATATCATCACAAAAATTTTCAATTTCCCATTTTAAGTTTTTAATGGCATTAAACTCGTCATCTATGATAATTGCTTTTATCATGCTTATTCCATTTTATTTTAAAAGTAAAGTGTTTATGTAATACTTATTAAACCGTTTTATGCATTGTATGTTTTAATGTGTCAAAAGCACACTATAGCTTGTAGGTTGTTCTAACTGACGTTTTATTAACCTTATGCAAAATACAATTTATATCTAGCAAATTACAAGGTTTTTACTTCAAAGTATAAAGTTTTTAGTTAGTATAGCACATAATAAATTAATTTTAAGTAGCTGTTAATCAAATATTAAACACTAAAATGATAAAACTAAAACACATTCTTTTATTGATATTTTGCTTAGGTGTAGTTTCAACTTCAGAAGCTCAATTACTCAAAAAACTCAAAAAGAAAGCAGAAAAAGCCATAGAGCGTACTGTACTTAAAAAAACAGACTCGCTTGTTACTAAAAAAACTGAGAAAACAATTGATGGTGTTGTAGGTGGAGAAGAAGGCGATGCAAAAAATAATAATTCCAAAAGCGGAAATATTCCTATAGGTACAGAGTTTTCTAACCCTTCACTTGAAAATAATACTGAAGCTAAAAAAGCATGGTATACATCAGATTTAAGAGTTACGTCTTACGATAAAGACAAACAGTCGGATATGGTTAACTATTTTGATGCAGATGCTGTGGCTATGCAATCAAATTATAAAGACCAACGTACAGGACAGCCAGTGACTTCTTTTATAGATAGCGACGGTTTTTTTATTTCCTATAGCAGTTCAGAAGGGCAATATACCAAATCACAACTCCTAAATATGCCAGGAATGAATATGATGGCACCAAGCATGATGGGTACTGCTTATAAATTACCAGTTCAAGCTATATACGAAGCCATGGAAGAAATGGAAAGTAATGGTTTGGCAGTTTATCCGTTTATGCATGTCGATTTTCCCTTTGTGTTAAAGCCAGACCATTTTAGAGATGGAATGGTGTCTAGTGACTATATAGAATCTCAGGAACCATGTAGAGATAACATGGGTTGTACAAAGTTTAATGTTACAGAGGCTGGCTATAAGGGTAGTTACATTTTATTCGATAACGAAGATAGACTTGTAGAAATAAATGTTAACGTAGAAAATGACCCTTTCTATGGTTCTGGTAAAGGTAAAATAGCATATTTCTATGAAGAATGTGAAGTAAAGGTACCAAAAGCAGTCGAGAAAAAAATGTTAGGGCAAGACTTGTTAATAAAAGGATTAAATCCAAATAAAAATTAAGACCAATGAAGTTACTTACTGTTATAATTTGCACTGTGTTGTTAATAGGTTGTAAAGAAAATAATACAACAAAAACTTCACTTGTTAGTAGTACAAAAAAATCTCTAGAGGCAGGTAATGCAGCTGTACTGTTAAAAATGGAAGGAGAAACTTTTACCATGAAGCAAAATGAGCTTAACCCACAACAAAAACTGGATTTTGAAAACGACAAGCTTCAGTTTAATATCTATACTAATAAAAGTACGGTCTCCATAAATTTTAACCTCAATAAAACAGAAGCCTTAAAAAACGCACCAGTTACCTACACTATTCCAGAAGCTAATTCAGAAACAGTAAAAGTAGATTTAAGTTTTTTTAATAAAAATCGGCAAGTAGAAAAGCGCACCAATAAGCGTGTGGTTTTTAAAAAAGGAACCATTACAATTTCAGAGCTAACTAAGAATAGCCTTAAAATGGAATTTGCAGGTGAAGGCTGCGGAATGATGGAACGTAGTGATGCGCTTTTTCCAATTTCAGGACATATTAACTTATCATATTAATAAACCACATAACCCTTGTATTAATCAACATTTAAAAAATCAAAAAATGAAATTTAAATACTTAGTATTATTAATTGCTTCTTTAAACCTTAGTTACACCTCTGAAGCTCAACTGCTAAAAAAACTCAAGAAGAAAGCTGAACAGGCTGTGGAGCGAACTATCTTAAAAAAAACAGATGAAGTAGTCACAAAGAAAACTGAACAAGCTATAGATAGTGTTACTGCTTCAAAGTCAAAAAAAAAGAAAAGCACTAAAGTAGCACCTAAAAATAATAGTGAAGCAAAAAAAACAGTATCAAATAAAAATGAAGCCGATTTGGAATTGCAAAACAGTGTACAGCCATTATCTACTCAATTAGGAGGAGCAGTAACCTTTACTATTGCTATTGATAATAAGGGACCAGCAGTTTCAAACAATATTATTTCAAAAGTCATTATCCCAAATAGTTACACTATTACAAGAATTAATGTTACTCAAGGTAGTTATGATGTAGATAGTAATTTATGGGATATTGGGACTCTTGATGCTTCGAAAAGAGCAGTAATGACAGTAATGGTTGTTGTAATGAATGACAAAAATTTAATGACAACCGGTGAAATAATTAACTATAGCACACAAGACCCTGACAGTAAACCAAATAATGGGATTGATACTAATAGGAACAGTAATATTATAGATGATAAAGGAGATGAAGATGATGGAGATGGACAAGATGTTAAAATAGGAGATGTGATAGTATCAAACTCAGAAACTGATGATGAAGATGTGAAAATGGTAATGGAGCATAAAAGAGATAAAATTATTTCCTATTTAGACTTTAATACTATGGCTATGAGAATGGAGTATCATAGTAAGGGAAAAAATCCAGATCCAGTATATTGGGATAAAGATGGTTATATCTATTCTGGCGAGAAAGGACAATATTATAAGATACCTTTTAATCAAATAAAGAGTATGGGCAAAAACATGATGAAAATGTTTACTGCAGGGAGTAAAGGAATGCCTGGAGCTGTACTTCCGAAAGTCAATGGAAAGGACGTAGACTTAGATTTTCCAAGTGAACCAATTACTTATAATGGATTCAAAGTACATATTTACCCAAATAAATATCCTATACTTGAATGGGCCTTCGTTTATAAACCTGAAATTTTTAAAGGTGCTGATGATGTAACGGAAGAAATAGTTGCTTGTAGAGGTAGCTCTGGATGTACCAAATTCACTTTAACTGCGGGTAAATTAAAAGGCTCTACAGTATTATTCGATAATAAAAATCGTTTAGCTAAAATTACAAACCCAAATGGAGCCTCGGCAGTATACACATATGAACCTACTACTGTAAAATTACCCAAAGCAAAAGAGTACAATTTTAATTTTAAAAATAATTAAAAGCTTAAAAAATATATTAAGAATATAATTTTTAAATCAAATTAGTTAATGGTTACTAACAACAAAACATCTAAACAATTACACAGCAACCAAACCGCAACAAAAAACTCATCTAGGAGAGAGTTTTTTAAACAGCTGGCACTTGGAGGTATGGGATTATACTTGTCTCCATTACTATTACAAAGTTGTAGTGAAGACGATTTAGGCAAACCACCATTTGGAGTGTGGAAAGACATGATTAAGGTTTTAGAAGAAAGTCCAGATCATTTTATAGGAAGACGAAACGCTTTGGTAGCATCTAAAAACCCAGAAGCTATGACCAATTTTGTTAGGCAAAGTTTTCAGATTATTCCCTGGCAAAGCGATTTTCTCCATCATGCTGCTAATGGTACTATTTATGGTAAACAGATGGCTTTACGCTGCGGACTTGCAACACCTCGTGAAAAAGCTGAAATCTTAAAGGATATGTTGATAGAAGCTGGTTATGAAGCAAAAGTTGTTTTAGAAGAAACCAACATAACCTTAGATGAAGCTAAAGCCATAGTGTATCAAAAATTAACTCCCGAGTTTGCCCCACCAATTAGCAAGAAACAAATGCGTAAATGGCAGAAAATGATGGGAGTAACCAATAAAGAAGAAACTCACATACTAACTCCTGATTTTATTAAAAGCTCTGAAACACTTGCTAATAACCTCCTAAATAATATTGATAAAAAATATGTAAGAGATAGAACAGTTAATTTCAGGTTTCATAAAGCCTATGTGCCTTCAGTGTTATTTTATGAGGAAGACGTTGAAAAGTATGCACATGTGTTTGATCCAAAAGTGTCCTTTGGAAACTTACATCCAACTAATAAAAATAAGACCTTTAGTAAAGCAGGCGAATATAAAGATCCAATGGATGAAGATATTACCATAACGCTGTCATGTAGAAAGGCTTTAGACCATTGGAATGAAACTGAGCTTCTATCTGGTACTTGGAAATTGACCGAATTATTGGGTAACCAGCTACAAATACAGTTTTTAAACAATATAAGTTTTGAAGAACAATCTGTAAAAACCATTTCTGAAATTACTTCCTTCACTCCATGTTTTGCGCTTCAAGACATTAATAAGGATGTTACTTATCTAGAGGAACGTACAGTTTTAGGTGAACCAATAACCTTAGAAGCTGTAAAAATATTTGAAAATTATAATCCTGATAGTTTACCTAATAATGAAGAACCAGC
>JAGQYS010000068.1 GCA_020435965.1 Flavobacteriaceae bacterium
ATTCATCTAAAGTTGTAGCACCAATAGCTCTCAACTCGCCTCGTGCTAATGCAGGTTTTAAGATGTTGGCTGCATCCATAGCACCTTGTCCACCACCAGCGCCAACAAGAGTGTGGATTTCATCAATAAAGAGAACAATATCACCATCGCTTTCGGTAACTTCTTTAATAACCGCTTTCAAACGCTCTTCAAACTCACCTTTATATTTGGCTCCAGCGATTAAAGCTCCCATGTCTAGAGCAAAAATTTGCTTTTCCTTTAAGTTTTCAGGAATATCTCCATCAACAATTCTGTGTGCTAGACCTTCAGCTATAGCTGTTTTACCAGTACCTGGTTCACCAACTAGAATTGGGTTGTTTTTGGTACGTCTTGATAGAATTTGAAGAATTCTTCGTATTTCTTCATCACGACCAATTACAGGATCGAGTTTACCTTCTTTGGCTAGTTGGTTTAAATTTTTAGCGTATTTGCTTAATGAATTGTAAGTGTCTTCCTGACTCTGAGAAGTTACACGATCACCTTTTCTCAGCTCATCTATACTTGCTGTAAGTGCTTTTTCAGTAGCACCTTGATCTTTAAGCATTTGAGCAATTTTGCTGTTCGATTTAAAAATAGCTAAAATGAGGTGCTCGATAGAAACGTATTCATCTTTCTTCTTCTTAGCAATAATTGAAGCTTCATTAAGTGTTTTGCCTGCTTCACGTGACAACATGATATCACCTCCAGACACTTTAGAAAAGCTTTCCAGTTGTTTATCTAATGCTTGTTGAAGTACAGGGATATTAATGTTCAGCTTTTTCAAAATGAAAGGAAGCACATTTTCATCCACTTCAAAAATGGCTTTAAAAAGGTGTTCGTTTTCAATTTGCTGATGACCATAACTTTGTGCAATTTGTTGCGCTTGTTGTATGGCTTCTTGTGATTTTATTGTATAATTGTTAAAGTTCATAATGTTATTTTTCTTTATTCTGAAAAGCTTATTTCAATTATCCTACCATGATTAAATGCAAGACAAAATGTCTGCTAAAATCAATAATAACGTGACTTTTAGTCAGTTTGTAAGATTTAAAAATGAATACGACTTAGAATAAACAATGAATCTTACTATATATGTTTAAAAAATTATTTGGCGTTTCGACAAGCTCAACGACCAACAAAAAAGAAGAAAAAGTGTTGCCTTGGATACATCTAAATACATTGGATCAATTAAAAGCGATAGAAGATAAGTCTAAAACCAAAACACAAATTATATTTAAGCATTCAACACGTTGTGGTATTAGCCGAATGGTCATGAACCAGTTTGTTGAAGCGTATGATGTTGATGCTGATTTTGACTTGTATTATTTGGATTTGTTGAGCTATCGCGATGTTTCCAATGAAGTTGGTTTTAAATTTCAGGTGATGCACGAATCACCACAATTATTGATCATTAAAAATGGCGTTGTGGTTGAACATGCAAGTCATGGATCTATAAACGCTATAGATTTAAGTAGATTTGCTTAGAGGTTTGCTTTGTCGTTTTTATACTTAATATTGCGCAATCTGTAATTTACTACCTTGAGTAATTAGGTGCTTCTTTAGTAATCATGACATCATGAGGATGGCTCTCGTTTATTCCTGACGCTGTAATTTTCACGAACTGTCCTGTTTCTTTTAAGGTTTCGATATCTTTTGCACCACAATAACCCATTCCAGCTCTTAAGCCTCCAATAAACTGATGTATACTTTCGTACAATTCACCTTTATATGGTACACGACCAACAATGCCTTCTGGCACTAGTTTCTTGATATCATCTTCAACATCTTGAAAGTATCTGTCTTTACTACCTTCTTTCATGGCTTCAACGGAGCCCATTCCACGATAGGACTTGAATTTTCTTCCTTCGTAAATAATGGTTTCACCTGGAGATTCTTTGGTCCCTGCCAGTAAAGAACCTAGCATCACAGAATCTGCTCCAGCTGCAATAGCTTTTGGTATGTCTCCTGTGTAACGAATGCCTCCATCTGCAATTACAGGAACTCCGCTTCCCTTTATAGCTGCAGCGACTTCCAATACTGCGGAAAATTGTGGAAACCCAACTCCTGCAACAACCCTTGTGGTACAAATAGAACCAGGTCCAATACCAACTTTTACAGCATCTGCTCCAGCTTCAACTAAATATTTAGCAGCTTCTGCTGTAGCAATATTTCCGACAATCACATCCAACTTAGGAAACTTAGCTTTAATCTCTTTCAATACATTGACTACGCCTTTTGTATGTCCATGAGCAGTATCTATAATAATGGCATCGACTCCAGCTGCCACTAAAGCAGAAGCTCTATCTACTGCATCTCCTGTAACTCCAATTGCAGCTGCAACACGCAATCTACCATACACATCTTTATTCGCTATTGGTTTTTGAGTGACTTTAGTAATATCTCTAAAGGTGATTAATCCTGCTAATTTATAATTGTCATCAACAATTAAAAGCTTTTCAATTTTATTTTTTTGCAGTATGGCCTCAGCATCTTTTAACGAGGTTCCAACAGCAGCAGTTATAAGGTTTTCGCTTGTCATCACTTCATCAATTGGTCTGCTATTGTTGTGTTCAAAACGCAAATCCCTATTGGTTACAATACCTTTTAATATACCATTATCATCAACTATAGGAATTCCTCCAATGCTGTACTCGCTCATGTATTGTTTTGCATCTAAAACTTTAGCTGTTAATGGAAGGGTTACAGGATCGATGATCATTCCGCTTTCGGCACGTTTTACTTTACGTACTTTTTGAGCCTGGTCGTCTATAGTCATATTTTTGTGAAGCACGCCTATTCCACCTTCACGAGCCATAGCAATTGCCATTTTGCTTTCTGTAACGGTGTCCATAGCTGCAGAAATAATAGGAATATTGATAGAAATATTTCTAGTGAATTTAGATTGAATACTGACTTCTCGTGGTAAAATTTCGGAATATGCTGGAACTAATAAAACGTCGTCATAAGTAAGACCTTCTCCAACAATTTTGTTTTGATGTGCAACCATAGCTTTAGCTTTTAATTGCGTGCAAATTTACACATTTTATTTCACTTATTGTGCATGCTGTTCTTTAAAGTGTAAATTCATGAAAACCTGGTTAAAAAATAGAACCAACTTGATTAGGTGTGTCCTTTTTTAAGTGATTTTAAATTTTTATTTTTAAACTTTAAACTTTACAATGGAAACCTACGCAACTGCTTTACTTTATGCCATTCCCTTCTTTATTGGTTTAGTGCTATTTGAAATTGGCTATGGCCATTTCATTAAAAAGCAGATGCACAAACCTATGGATACGATATCCAGTTTGAGTTCTGGACTTACCAATATTATCAAGGATTCTTTAGGTTTGGTTTTAATCATTGTTTCCTATCCCTTTTTGCTAAAACACTTGGCTATATTTAGCATAAAAGCAACGTGGTTGGTTTATGTGATTGCCTTTATTACTATAGATTTTGCGAGTTATTGGAACCATAGATTAAGCCATAAAATCAATTTTTTCTGGAATCAGCATGTGATTCATCACAGTAGTGAAGAGTTTAATTTGGCCTGTGCTTTAAGGCAATCTATCTCAAACCTTTTAGGCTATTTTTCAATTTTATTGATTCCTGCTGCTTTTTTTGGAGTGCCTCATGAAGTTATTGCACTCCTTGCTCCTATTCATTTGTTTGCCCAATTTTGGTACCATACAAAACATATTGGGAAATTGGGTTTTCTGGAGTACATTATTGTTACGCCTTCGCAGCATAGAGTACATCACGCCATTAATAAAGAATACATTGATAAAAACTTAGCTGCTATTTTTTGTGTTTGGGACAGAGCTTTTGGCACGTTTCAGGAAGAATTGGATCATGTCCCTCCTGTTTATGGTGTGCTAAAACCAGCTAATACTTGGAACCCGATCCTTATCAACTTTCAACATATTTGGCGATTAATACAAGACGCCTGGCGAACCAATAATTGGTTTGATAAATTGAGAATTTGGTTCATGCCAACAGGTTGGAGACCTAAAGATGTGGCTGACAAATTTCCGATTACAATTATTGAGAATCCGTATGCTCAAATAAAGTACAATACAAAGCCTTCAAAAGCATTGATTTATTGGTCCATTTTTCAATTAGCAGCAACGACGTTACTTATGCTGTTTATGTTTTATAACTTTAGCAATATTGCATCCTCAGATCTTTTACTTTATGGTTTGATTGTGTTTTTAGGGATTTATGGCTACACCTCCTTAATGGACAACAGCAAAATTGCCATTATAGCTGAAACGCTTTTTTGCAGTTTGGGAATCTATGTAATTGTAGCAACAAATAATTGGTTTGGCCTTTCTGAATTTATGGCGTTTGGGAACTATATAATGCTATTCTATTTTATTACAAGTTTTTTTGGAACGCTTTATTTTACTACAAAATTGCTTAAAAAACAGAATGTAATTATCAGTTCTTAGTTGAAGACTGCAATAATTGGCTCATTATCACAATCACTGAAACCGTAAAGGTAAGTGTCATCAAAATTCCGGAAAGCATGACTATATACTTCATCCAAAGCATGTTTTTCCAGAGTAAATAAAGGCCTCCAAAGGTTAACACTACTGAAAGAAAAGGTTCAATCATTAAAAACAACTTGAGCTTTTTATTGAGCTTAGTCATACTCAAAATGCCGCCAACCAAAAAGAAAATAACAGACATAGACAGAATATGATTATGAACCAAAGTGAGCATTTCCTGTTCACTTTTTTTGAATTTCATAACGGTTGCATCTTCATCAGTTTCATTGCCTAAATATTGTTCTTCAATGCCATTTGGATTTGCAGACGATGTCTCACCAACAAACAGCAAGCCCGAATAAAAGCCTATAGAAAGCACTATTATAAAAGCACCAATAAGCCATTTCACTTCTTTAGGCAATGAATAAATCAATCCATTTATTTGCATTATAGTTCGTTGTTTTGTTGAAGTATTTTAATAGATTTCAATACATTATTAACAGCATTGGTCATGGATTTTACTGAAATGGTCGCACCAGAAATAGCCATGATATTGTCTCCATAAACTAATTCATCTGAAGATTTTTTTCCAATGAATTGTTTCAACCAACGTTTGCTCCCTATTTCGCCGCCATAATCTTCCCTATATACCAATACTTTTGAAGTGATGATAATTAAATCCCTATCAAAAAGAATCAAATAATCAAATTCATCAGTTTTACTTGGCGCTTTTGAAACGTAAGCATAGCCTAATAATGTTTCATCTTTTTTAATTTCGAAAAACGTATCATTTGAAAATTCAGAAGGTAATTCAATAGCTTTGGAAAATGTTTTGGATTGCATTGAAAAGGTTTCAACTTCAAAAGCAGATTTAATTTCTTTATCAACTTTTTTCTGAAGTTTATCGGTAAGTCCGAATGCCATTATAAAAGTGCAAAAAACTATTGTAAAAATATTTTTTAAAAACATAATGCAACGCTATTGTTTATACGCCAAATAGCTACTGCAAAACTATAACTTTTGCAATAACTATTTGGCACTTAAAAACTAAATCAAAAAATTCATATTAAAACCAAACACCAAACCCAATATTTAACTGCCCTTTAGTGTCATTGCCATCTACAGCATTGTCCAATAATTGATAATCTGCTTTAACAACAGCTCCAGGCGCAACGTGATAACTTAAACCAGCTGTCCATTCATTTCTGTTGTATGATAAATTTCTAGTAATGTTAGCATCATTGGTTGCGGCATGTGTATCGTACATTTCGTAACGTACAAAAGCATCCAGTTTTTGCTCCTTATCCAATGGCAATAAATTATAGGCTGCTTCTGCGTACCAACCTTTAAGTTCTGAGCCTAAATTGGTATCATATAAGGCATTGTAATCATCTGCATCAGTAATTAAAGCATGTATGTATTGACCTCTAGCAGAAAAACGTTTATTGATATATCGTGCGTCAAGTCCAAACATCGATACGCCAACATCTGCACCATCAACATCCTGAATGTCATCAGCAGCTTGAGTTCGTCCAAAGTATCCAGACAATCCCAAACGCAAACCTGATATGCCATAATAATCTAACTTAGCAGAAAGGTTTGGAGTATTAATCGTTGACTCAGCACCTTTTTGACGACCGTTACGTAAACCATTGCTTCCACCTAAAAACTTATTACCATTTACCGAAGTAAAACCGTTGAAAATATAAGCTTGGTAGCCTAAACTTGCTTCGTTGAATCTTCCTGTGACACCAACTCCAATTTCTCTCCAAGTGGTCGGCACAATACTCTTATCTACATTTGGTCTCTCAACTCCATTAAATGTAGTTGGTTCGTGATACTCGTTTACAATTCCCATTGGCACTAACATTAAACCACCTCTAATATTCACATTATCGTTCAAACTATAATTTAAAAATGCTTGTTCTATATAAACCTCTTTAACATGCTCATACTCTATTTCGGTAACAAACTGCACTTTATCACTGAACTTGTAGCCTAAAAGCATGACCAATCTGTGCACATCCATAGTGCCATTTGCGCCTTCAGGCTGGTTATAATCTACTTGAGCATAACCTCCAACAGTAATCCCTTTTGAAGCGGTTCCGTTAAGTATATTTTGTGCAGCATTTTGCTGTTGATTTTTAGTTGCTGTCGTATCTTGGCTAATGGTTTGTGCATTCAAGGCTCCAGAAGCAATGATTGAAATCGTTAAAATTAGTTTCTTCATTTTGGTTTGATTATTTTGTTATTCTTATTTAGACTTATTATAAATAATTAATTATTTGAAGTGGCAAAAATAACACTGAAAACTAAAAAAGCAAACTTTATTTAGAATTATTTTAAATAAAAAAACAGAAGTATTTTAATGGTATGAAGTAAAGATTTTAGTTGCCTCATTATAAGCACTTTCAAAGCTTAAGGCATTTAAATTGTTAATCGTTTTTTTTGAAGTGAAATAAGACAACAACTTTTCGGTAGGCATATTTCCTGTTAGTTCATCTTTTGCCATTGGACAACCTCCGAAACCTTGGATAGCACCATCAAAACGTGTACAACCAGCCAAATAAGCTGCATTCACTTTTTCATACCAAGTACTTGGTGTGGTATGCAAATGTGCTCCAAACTCAATCTCAGGATATTGAGGAATGAGATTTGAAAATAGATAATCTATGTTCTCAGGGTTTGAGCTTCCAATAGTATCACTTAGTGATAAAATCTTTACACCCATTTTACTCAAACGCTCTGTCCAATCTCCAACGATTTCAACATTCCAAGGATCACCATAAGGATTTCCAAATCCCATAGATAAATAAGCCACCACTTCTTTATTGGATTGCGAAGCTATATCTAAAATCTCCTGAAGCGTCACCACAGATTGCGCAATGGTTTTATGAGTATTACGCATCTGAAAGTTTTCTGAAATAGAAAAAGGATAACCTAAGTAATCTATCTCAGGAAATTGGGATGCATCAATCGCTCCTCTTGTATTGGCAACAATGGCTAACAATTTACTTTTAGTTTTTGATAAATCGAGTTTTGATAAGACCTCAGCAGTGTCAATCATTTGAGGAATTGCCTTTGGAGACACAAAGCTCCCAAAATCAATGGTATCAAAACCAACTCGCAATAATGATTGGATGTAATGCACTTTTTCCTCAGTTGGAATAAAAGTTTTAATGCCTTGCATGGCATCACGTGGGCATTCAATAATTTTTATTTGATTTGGCATTACTTTGCTTAAGTCTGGTAAAAATACTACTATTTTTTTATCCTAGGAGTTACTTATTATTCAATTTAAAGAAAGAAATTGTAAGGATTTTAAATTTTTCATACTAAATACCAAAAGCTATTAACTATGAAAACAATTACCAAATCACAAAAATTCAATCTATTATTTCTTTTCCTTTTCTTTTCGATATTTTCATTTGGTCAATCCATGGCTACTTACTCAATTACTTTTAATGGAAATTGGAACAACACAGATCACAGTGATAATGGTATGACGCCTTTACCATCCAATGACCATTGGTCTGATTTGGTTGGAGCTACGCACAACCCTAGTGTAGTTTTTTGGGAGGCTGGACAGATGGCAACTTTAGGCATTGAAGATGTTGCGGAGAGAGGCGATAACGATGCGTTTTTTAATGAAGTTGACATGGCAATAACTGTTGGAAATTCAGATCAATGGTTGCAACAAGGTTTTAGTCCGAATAACGCTATGGGAACATCAACCATAATGAGCATTACTGTGAGCGAAGATTTTCCATTATTAACTTTGGTTTCAATGATTGCTCCAAGTCCAGATTGGTTTGCAGGTATTCATGGTTTTTCATTAAGAGATGGAAATAACTGGAAAGATAATATCACTTTAGATTTGTTTCCTTATGATGCAGGAACTGAAGATGGCACAGGTTATGGCACAAGCAATCCAGCAACTATACCTCAAGACAATATTTCCAGTTTAGTAAATGTTGCGCCATTTAACGATAAAAAAGTGGCAACAATGACTATTACTTTAGAGTCTGTTTTAAATCTGCCAGACAACAATTTTAAATCTGGAATTAATCTTAGCCCAAATCCAACAAATGGGAAAGTTACTATTAACAACTCCTCTTCTGAAATTATAGACAACATTCAGTTTTATGATATTATTGGTAAATTAGTAAAGTCTGTAAAACTGGATTCAGCAAATAACGAGACTCAACTTAATTTAGAAGATTTAAGCTCCGGAATTTATTTAGTAAAAGTGACTTCAGCTAAAGGAAATTCGTCGCTAAAAAAATTAGTGATTAATTAGCTTTACCTCTTTTTTAATATCGCTTTATTAATAGCTTTAATAAGTTTTGGACCTTCATAGATAAAACCTGTATACAACTGAACCAAACTGGCTCCAGCTTCCAACTTATCAAGTGCATCTTGAGCAGTATGAATACCTCCTACTCCAATAATTGGAAACGCTTTATTGCTTTTTTCAGATAAGAATCGAATCACTTCAGTTGAACGATGTGTTAATGGTTTTCCACTCAATCCTCCTGTTTCAGTTTTGTTATCGCTTTGTAAACCTTCACGTGAAATGGTAGTATTGGTTGCTATTACACCATCTATTTTGGTGTCAGCAACGATATCAATAATATCTAACAACTGTTCTTTGGTTAAATCCGGAGCGATTTTTAAAAGTATTGGTTTGGATTTTTGTTTTTTGGAGTTTTCACTTTTCAAAACTTGTAAAAGTTTTGTCAACGGCTCTTTGTCTTGCAAAGCTCTTAAATTAGGCGTGTTTGGTGAACTTACATTTACCACAAAATAATCAACATAATCAAACAAAGCATTGAAGCAAATTTTGTAATCTTCAACAGCATTTTCATTTGGAGTCACTTTATTTTTACCAATATTTCCTCCAATCAATACACCTTTGTTTTGCTTCAATCGTTCAACAGCGTCTTCTACACCTCCATTGTTAAAACCCATTCTATTGATAATGGCTGAATCTGATTTTAGCCTAAACAAACGCTTTTTCGGGTTTCCAGCTTGTGGTTTAGGTGTTAAGGTTCCTATTTCTATAAAACCGAATCCGAAGTTGCTCAACTCATTAAATAGTTTAGCATCTTTATCAAAACCAGCTGCTAGACCAACAGGGTTTTTAAAAGTCAATCCAAATAAATTTTGCTCTAAACGTTTATCGTTTAAATTATAAATACTCCTAAATAAAGCAGAAAACCCAGGGATTTTAGACAAAAATCTAATGGCTGAAAACGTAAAATAATGAACCTTTTCAGGATCAAAACAAAATAAAATTGGTCTTATTAAAACCTTGTACATACATTTGATTTTGATTGCAAAAGTAAGGCAATTTGCAGGAACTAAAAAGAAACTTCAACAACACTTGTCGCTTAAAAAAGCGTTCATTATTTTTGAACAAATGCACTAACCAATGTTAAACAAACAAAATATCCTAAATCGTTTTCTTAGTTACGTTACTGTTGATACTGAAAGTGATCCTAACAGTGAAACCACTCCAAGTACAGCAAAACAATGGGATTTAGCCAATAAATTGTATGACGAACTCATAGCTATTGGCATGAGCGATGTGAGTATAGACGACAA
Organism: Flavobacteriaceae bacterium; assembly: GCA_020435965.1. Taxonomy (GTDB): domain Bacteria; phylum Bacteroidota; class Bacteroidia; order Flavobacteriales; family Flavobacteriaceae; genus CAJQLB01. The sequence goes on from JAGQYS010000068.1 coordinate 10,113, forward strand.
TGCTTACATTATGGCAACTTTGCCAAGTAATGTTGAACATGATGTACCAACTATAGGTTTTATCTCTCATTTTGACACCTCACCAGATTTTACTGGAGCTAATGTAAAGCCTCAAATTATTGAGAATTACAATGGCAAAGACATAATCTTAAATAAAGATGAAAACATCGTTTTATCGCCTGATTATTTTGAGGATTTATTGCTTTACAAAGGACAAACCTTAATCACTACTGATGGTACAACATTACTTGGAGCAGACGATAAAGCAGGAATTTGTGAAATTATGAGTGCTATGGAATACCTCATTAATCATCCCGAAATTAAACATGGAACCATTAAGGTTGGGTTTACACCTGACGAAGAAATTGGTCGTGGTGCTCATAAATTTGATGTGGAAAAATTTGGAGCCAATTGGGCTTATACGATGGATGGAAGTCAAGTTGGCGAACTGGAATACGAAAACTTTAATGCAGCTGGAGCCAAGGTAAAGTTCAATGGAAAAATTGTACATCCAGGTTATGCCAAAGGCAAAATGATAAACTCCATGTATTATGCAACCGAATTTATCAACGCTTTACCACGATTAGAAACGCCTGAACATACTGAAGGCTATCAAGGCTTTTTCCATTTATATGCGATGAATGGCAAGGTTGAAGAAACTACCTTACAGTACATTATTCGTGACCATGATTTTGACAAATTTGAAGCCAGAAAAGCTTTGATGCAAAAAGTTGTTGAGGATATGAATGAAAACTATGACAGAACTGTAGTAGAGATTGAAATAAAAGACCAATATTTCAATATGAAAGAAAAGGTAGAACCTGTTATGCATATTGTTGATATTGCTGAAGATGCCATGAAAGCTCTAAATATTGAACCTATTATAAAACCGATTCGTGGTGGTACTGATGGCTCGCAGTTGAGTTATAAAGGATTACCTTGCCCTAATATCTTTGCTGGAGGACACAATTTTCATGGTCGTTATGAGTACGTACCACTTGAAAGCATTCTCTTGGCAACCAATGTAATTTGTAAAATAGCTGAACTGACTGCTCTTAAATACAAGTCTTAATTTGAAAATAATATCTACTAACTTAGCCAAACCAGCTTTTGTTACCATTAATGGAGAAAAACAACGTACTGGAATTTTTAAAAAACCTACCAAAGGATCCATTTATTTGGACAAAGAAGAAGTAAAAGGTGACGAAGTATCAAACAGAAAAGTTCATGGTGGCATTTATAAAGCCTGTTATTTATTTTCGGCAGACCATTATCCTTATTGGAAAAATTTATATCCACAATTAGATTGGCATTATGGTATGCTTGGAGAAAATCTTACTGTTGAAGGCCTGGACGAAACCAAAATGTGTATTGGTGATATTTATAAGGTAGGACATGCGCTCGTACAAGTGACACAACCTCGTGAGCCTTGTACAACGTTTGCTGCAAAAATGGGTACCGAAGATATCATGCAACAATTTATTGCTCATGGTAGACCAGGAACTTACGTAAGGGTTTTGCAACAAGGTGAAGTAACGGTTGGTGATGCTTTAGAATTGGTAGAAGCATCTAAACATCCTGTTTCTGTAACAGATTTTTTTAAAGTGCTTTTCAGTAGAGAAAAAAATCAAGAGCACTTAAACCTATTAGTAAAAAACGAAGCCATTGCTTTGTATAAACGTGAGCAACTTCAACGCTTTATCAAATAATAGTTGACAAGCGTTTTTAAAGTTAATCATAAAGTGATTATCTTTCCAGTAAATATGCATTAACAATGGCTCAAGATTACAACAGACCAGAATTTAAACAACTGTTACAAAAACTTCAGGAAGAAAGTTGGCAATTGGAATTGCTCATTTCTGGGTTTGCCATTTTTGGGTTATTTACTGCTTACCCAAGTATAAAATTAGCTGTTGACGATGCTCAAAACAGCCAACAAATGTATTCATTTGTTATCTATTCCATAGCTTGGGTATCATGTGCTATTTTAATATTTAATTTAATGCTGCATGTTTTACTTCGAGGGCTTTGGATTGGCGCTTTAGGTCTTCGCTATGTGTCTGGAGATATCGATTATGAAAATCTGAAATACAGTCCAAAGTTTACAAAATACTTAAAAAAACGAGTTGGCTCTTTTGATAAATACATTGCCACTTTAGAGGATTATTGCAGTGTTATTTTTGCAATCTCATTCTTACTCATTTTTTATGTGCTGGCCATTACGTTTACCATTCTTTCAATAGCTTTAATAGCTACTTATTTAATTAGTTCAGAAAATTTACCTACTTGGCTGTCACAAGGTATCGGAATTGTTCTTATTCTATTTATCATCTTCGGGATGTTTTTTACTTTGATAGATTTTATTACACTTGGTTTTTTGAAAAAGAAAAAGTGGCTTTCCAAAATCTATTTTCCTGTGTATTGGGTATTTAGCTTCATCACTTTGTCTTTTTTATACAGACCTCTAGTGTATAATTTCCTTGATAACAAATTTGGAAGACGACTCAGCTTTGCTCTAGTACCTTTTTATATTTTGATTACCCTCTCATTATCTCTCAGATATAAAACATCCAACTATTTGAATAAAAGTTTCAATTCAAATGACATTAGCGCAGATAACAGAAATTACGAAGATTTACTAAACGAAAGTACTTTTATTGATGATGTAGCCATTCAATCTAAAGTTATTACAGATCCTTATGTTAAAGTGTTTATACTTTTCACTGAAAGTATAGAAAATAGAGTATACTCATTTAATGAAGGTTTAAAACCTGAAAATGATGAGCGTGGTTTAGGCTCTGATATTATCATAAGCAATACGTTTATTGATGATATAAAACGAGACAGCTTAAAACGAGAGTATTTAAAGACCTTCAATAAAATATACCATACAAAAATAGATTCTGTAACCTATGACGATGAATTTATATTTGGAAAGATTTTAAATAATAAAATAGGTTTTGAAACTTATTTAAGCACTAAAAATCTTGACGAAGGCAAACATGTTCTAAAGGTTAACAGAATGTATATAAAAGGCCGAGATACCAGCTACTACAATATAGCCACTATTCCATTTTGGTATTTTAAAGATTAAAGCGTTTATTCATCAGATGTTTCATTAAAGGTATTTGTATAAAAAACACCAATCCAAAAAATCCAATAGCATACATTACTGTTTTTGAGAATTTAATTCCTGAAAGCACATCTGTAACTTTATTGTTAGAAATTACCGAATAATCTATGGTTTCTAAAAGTGGAGAACTTTCAACATTACCAAACATCATATATACAGAAACACCAATCAAGACAGCAATAATACCAAACCAACTATATTTTGAAATTAGTGGTTTGTACACTGTTGCAGAACCTATTTTAATTGGTTCTATCTGCTTCATAATATTGGCAGTAAAATCATTTGATGGCGATTCTAGCAATGACGATTTCATTGCTTTTTTTGCCAAATTATCTAAATGCTGCTCTGTATGATCCTTCATAACTCTCAATAGTTTCATTATCTAATTTCTTTCTTAAAACAGTCGCTAATTTTTTACGACTCCTAAAAAGCTTCACTTTTACATTGTTGGGTTTTAAATCAACAATTTTTCCTATATCTTCCAATGATAGTTCTTCAAAGTAATATAAAGTTAATAAAAAACTATCTTCACTAGGTAATGACGCCAAACAATCTTGTATGGTTTGTTCACGTTCCTTTGCTTCTATTTTATCCAGAGCATTGTCTAAGGTTTTTACTTGATGCTCTGTGTATTCATTTATTTCAACAGTATACTGCTGACGCTTGTTCTTTTTAAGTCTGTCCAGACAGGTATTATAAGCCACTCTATAAATCCACGTTGAAAATTTTGACTCGCCTTTAAACTTGTCTAACGATTTATAAACCTTAACAAAAGCATCTTGAGCAGCCTCTTCAGCTTCTTCCCTATGTTTCATCATTCGCAACGCCAAAGTAAATACCAAATCCTTGTAACGGTCTACCAATACTGCAAAAGCATTAGCATCGCCATTTAAAATAGAGTCTATATAAACTTGATCGTTGGTGGTCATTTGTAACTATGACTATATAAGTATGCTTTTGGTTACACTTTTTATTAAAAAAATATTTTTTTAATTTTTTTGTAACCAACATTCAAAAGCTGTCGTCATAAGCTATGAACTCATTAAAAATAATCAATTAAAAACAAACAATTATGGAAGTAGCAATTTTAGCAATTATATTCGGTTCGGTTTTCGGTGTATTTTATTTATACTTTTCTTCAAGAAACAAAGAACGAATGGCGCTTATTGAAAAAGGTGCAGATGCAAGTATTTTTAACATTGGGAAACGAACAGGTTCTTCTTGGAAAGTTATTGTATTAAACCTTGCGTTCTTGTTAATGGGAATTGGCTTAGGTGTTTTTATAGCTAATTTACTTGACACATACACCAATTTAGACTCTGATGCAGTATATCCTGCTTTAATTTTCTTAATGGCTGGTTTAGGCTTATATGTTGGCTTTACTCAAACTAGTAAAGTTGTAGATTAACACACAAATTACCAATCAATCAAATGAACCACTTTGACTCTATTCATAAGAGTTGAAGTGGTTTTTTATTGATATTATATAGAAATTGTCGAAATTAGCTCTCAGCATTAAAGTAATTACTATGACCTTAACTCCACAACAACAAGAAGAACTGATTAAAACATTAAAAAACCGTTTTGATAAGCACATGAATAGGCATGCAGATATAGATTGGAAACAAGTACTGCCTAAGTTAGAATGCAATCCAAACAAAATGTGGTCGCTTAACGAAATGGAACAAACTGGTGGCGAACCTGATGTTGTTGGTTTAGACAAAGAAACAGGTGAATTTATTTTTTACGACTGCTCTGCCGAAAGTCCATCAGGTAGACGAAGTACTTGTTACGATAAAGAAGGTTTAGAATCCAGAAAGCAACACAAACCAGACCATAATGCCATTGATTTAGCCACAGCAATGGGAATAGAACTTTTAACGGTTGAGCAATATTATAATTTACAAACCTTAGGTGAATTTGATACCAAAACATCCAGTTGGCTAAAAACGCCCAAAGAAGTAAGACAACTTGGTGGAGCCTTATTTGGCGATTATCGATATGGTAAAGTATTTATTTACCACAATGGTGCACAATCGTATTATGCAGCAAGAGGGTTTCGCGGAATTTTAAAAGTATAAGTCTTGGCTTTTTAACAAAAGTAAATCTAAATTTAATTTCAAATATGTTTATTATACCAATTTATATTCGTGTATGCTAAACTAATTTCTCAAATTAATTTTAAACCCAAATTTCAGTATCTTTGACCATGAAGCAATTAATACTAGTTTGTTTTGCACTCACAATTTTTGCGTGCAAACCTGAACCTAAGTTTGAGCTTGCAAGGTTGCAAACTGAAATATCAACTTCTGGAAATAGTTGGCTAATAAATAATGTTGAAAAATCTTCTGAGGTAATCACTAAAGAAGGCATTACCTATTGGCAAGATTCTAACGACACCATAAGAACCTTTTTTTACACTGAAAAAGCAGCAACCATTCCCTTTGGAATCATTGCAAAAGGATCTTCAGAAATAAAGGTTAGTTTTAATGGCAAAACTAAGAATATAAAACTTTCCAATTCAGGGTTTGACACCATTTATGTTGGCAAATATACAAGTTCAGGTAAAGGCTATCAGTATATAGATTTACAGGGGGTTTCAAAAAAAACAGGTACTTATGCAGACGTAAAAAGCATTGTTTTTGAAGAACCAGAAGACAGTTCTTTGGTAAAATATATAAAAGACGATTTTTACTTTGGCAGACGTGGTCCTTCTACACATTTAGTATTTGAAACACCAACTGATGATACAGAGTGGATGTATAGCGAAATTGAAATTGACAGTAACCAAGATGTTATAGGTTCCTATTTTATGGCAAATGGTTTTGGTGAAGGTTATTTTGGCATACAAGTAAACTCTGAAACCGAAAGACGTATTCTGTTTTCTATTTGGAGTCCGTTTAAAACGGATGATCCGAATAGCATTCCAGACGACCAGAAAATTAAACTTCTTAAAAAAGGTAAAGGAGTTACCACTGGCGAATTTGGCAACGAAGGGTCTGGTGGACAAAGCTATAAAGTGTTTTATTGGAAGTCCCAAACACGATATGGATTTCTAACCAGAATAAAACCAAATAACGACAACACTACAGATTACACTTCCTATTTTTTTGACCCAGAAACCAATAAATGGCATCTCATTGCAAGTTTTAGACGACCACAAACCACTACGTATGTAACCAGACCTTATTCCTTCTTAGAGAATTTTATTCCGAATACTGGAGCACTTTCACGTCGTGGCGGTTTTTACAACCAATGGATGAGAGATAGCAAGGGTAATTGGCACGAAATTACTGAAGCTAAATTTTCGGCTGATGCAACAGCAAGAAAAGAGGCTCGATTGGATTATTCTGGTGGTTCTGCAAATCATGGTTTTTACCTTAAAAACTGTGGTTTCACTAATGAGTTTACTATGATTGGAACAACATTAAAAAGAACTAAATTAGATGTTGAACCAAGTATTAATTTTAACGACTTAGAATAAAACATGAACAAAAAAATAGCTTACACATACATTTCAGAATATTTTCAAATTGCACTTGGAATTTTGCTAGCAAGTGTTGGCCTTAAAGCATTCTTATTGCCAAACGACTTCTTAGATGGTGGTGTAACAGGAACAGCAATTCTTTTAAATTCACAATTTAGGAACATTAATGTATCTACTCTTTTAGTACTTATTAATGTTCCTTTTTTAATATTAGCTTACTTCACCTTATCCAAACGCATTTTAGCAAAATCTGTATTTAGCATTATTGGCTTAGCATTAGTGATTCATTATGTTGAATTTAATACAATTACAGAAGATAAACTTCTTATTTCCATTTTTGGAGGTTTGTTTGTAGGTTCAGGCATTGGATTAACCGTTAAAAATGGTGCTGTACTTGATGGTTCTGAAATATTAGGTGTGTTTTTAAATGACAGATTTGGGTTTAGTATAGGACAAATCATACTATACTTTAATATAGTTTTGTTCAGTATTACAGCTTTTGTGCTTTCGGTTGAAACTGCTATGTACTCCATTCTCACCTACATTGTAACAGCCAAAGTTATTGATTTACTTATTGAAGGTTTTGAAGATTTTATTGGTGTGATGATAGTATCTAAAAAACACAACGAAATAAAGTCTGCCATTATTAATGAACTTGGTGCAGGAATGACCATTTATAAAGGCGAGAAAGGTTATGGAAGTAATGGTGAAGTGTACGATTTTAATATTATCCACTCAGTGATTAACCGAATTGACATCAGGAAAATGCATCGTGTTATTGATAAAGTAGATCCTGATGCTTTTTTTATTGAATTTGACATTAACCATATAAAAGGTGGTGTTTTAAGAAGATACTTGGCTAAAAACAAAGGCAAACAACTTCCAAAAGAAATTTTAGAGTACAACAAAAACAAGTATTAAAAATATAATTTAAGCTTAGGAATTAAACCATTAAGGTTATGATAAATTACTTCTGCCTTATGTAGCCATCCATTAATAATTGGGTTTTTTTAGTTATCTTAGTAAAAATAACCATTCATTATTTTCAATAAGATATGGTCTCAAAAAAACAAAAAAGCCTAACTATGACCCTATGGATTGCAAGGCTTTTAGGTTCTGTGGTTATTGTTTTTTTGTTGTTTATGACTATTGGCGAATTGCTTAGTACAGATTCTAAAACACTAATGATTAAAACATCAGATGCAATAGCTTTACTCTTGTTCCCAGTGAGTACTATTATTGGCTTATTAATTGCATTTAGATGGGAAGGCATTGGTGGTCTTATTACTGTTGGTGGTATGATTCTCCTTCATATTATCAGACCAGATTTAGCTTCGAGCTTACTAATAAGTGCATTTGCAATTCCTGGTTTACTGTATATTATTTATGCTGTTTGGTCTAAAGAATACTAGAAGTATTCGCTGTATTGCATCACTCTAAAATCGAAGGTGTTAAAATTTGGGTTTTTGGCTTTTAGCTGTTTATACAAAGGTATTTTGCTAATGGAAATATTGGCAGCACCTGAGCCTGAGGTTAATGATACGGTTTTAATTGTTCTATTTGAGGTCTCGACTGCGCTCGACCTGACAGGAAGTACAAACTGATGAATCCTTGGGATTTCGTTGGACACCAACTCAAGTTTTATATTGTAGTTTTTTATATGTTTTCTAAAAAAATATTCAGGTCCATTTTTACTATTTCCACCAGTAAACAATAACGTTTTAATACTTGGATACTGTTTTAAATAACCAATGACATCCCTTAAAACAATGTTTTGCATCCCTAAATCTGAGGCATCAATTTTTTGGCGTTCAGTACTTTCAACAATGTCGCAAACACCAATTTTATACTCTATGAGGAATTGTTTTCGCTCATTAATAGCCTCTTGTGAATTGTCATATCGTAATCCAAGATTATGAATTTTATCAATAAATAACCAAAGAGAATTGTAGTAGCTGCCATAACAAAAATCGACATCTTTTTCTAAGAGTTCTCCAGTTGAAAAACGTGGAGGTGGCAAAGTACCAACTATAAGTTTCGTTGTATCTTTTTGTATAAAGGGTTGGTAAGGATGTTGATGTTTGAACATTTATCTGATAAACACCAATTCTGTTTCAGTAGACATGTCTTCACTAAATCCATAACCTTCATAATTAAAGCCTTTAATATCTTCAATAGTGTTTGCATTAGTATCAATAATGTAACGTGTCATATAGCCTCTGGCTAGCTTAGCAAAAGTCATAATGGTTTTGTATTCGCCATTTTTAAAATCTTTAAACGTTGCTGTAATTACAGGAACTTTTAAGGCTTTCATATCTATTGCTTTAAAATATTCGTTGCTCGCCAAGTTTAAAAATAACTCACCATCTTCAAGTTCATCGTTTAGTGTTTGTGTGATTTTTTTCTTCCAGAACTCGTATAAGTTTTTGCTTTTACCAACTGGAAATTTGGTTCCCATTTCCAAACGATATGGTTGTATTAAATCTAAAGGTTTTAAAACACCATACAATCCAGAAATAATACGCACTGTGTCTTGTACTTTTTCTATTTTATCTTTAGGAATGGTGTACGCATCCAAACCGCGATACACATCACCACTAAAGGCATAAATGGCTTGTCTTGCATTGTCTTTTGTAAAAGGCAATTGCCATGATTGGTTACGCTCATAGTTAAGTTCTCCTAAAGCTGGAGAAATACTCATAAGCTTAGATAAGCTTCTAGCAGACTTTTTTTTGAGGAGTTTATTTAGGCGTTCAGACTCTTTTAAAAAACAGGATTCTGTTGCTTTTCTTGTTGGCAACTTACTTTCAAAATTGAGTGATTTGGCTGGTGAGAGTAAAAGTTTCATAGGCTTAATTGCTTTGTTTCAAAGTTACAACTACCTACGAAAAAAATCAACATTAGGTTTTATTCTTTTTTATCTATGCATCAATAAAATTTATTCTAATTCCTGATGCTTTGCATAATTACGCCATTTCTCAATACACTGTTGCATATCTTCAGGAATTTCTGAAGTAAAACGCATGAACTCACCTGTTTTTGGGTGTACAAAACCTAAAGTTTTAGCATGTAATGCTTGACGTGGTAATATTTTAAAACAGTTATCTACAAACTGCTTGTACTTGGTAAAGGTTGTTCCTTTTAAAATGAGTTCGCCTCCATAACGTTCGTCATTGAACAACGTATGTCCAATATGTTTCATGTGCACCCTTATTTGATGGGTTCTGCCTGTTTCCAATTTACAAGATACCAATGTAACATAACCAAATCGCTCTAAAACCTTGTAATGCGTTACAGCAGGTTTACCTTTATCTGCATCATCACCAAGAAAAACTGTGTTTTGCAATCTGTTTTTTGGATGTCTTCCTATGTTACCTTCAATTGTACCTTCATCTTCTTCTATATTTCCCCAAACCAAGGCCACATATTCACGTTCACTGGTTTTTTCGGCAAACTGGTTGGATAAATGTGCCATGGCTTCTTCTGTTTTGGCAACGACTAATAGACCACTTGTGTCTTTATCAATTCTGTGTACCAAACCTGGACGCTCGCTGGAGTTATTTGGTAAATTATCAAAATGAAAAGTCAATGCATTAATTAAAGTGCCTGAATAATTGCCATGTCCTGGATGCACTACCATTCCTGCAGGTTTGTTTACAACTAAAACATCATCGTCTTCATAAACCACATCTAAAGGGATATCTTCAGGAACCAATAAATATTCGTGTGGTGGATGTGCAAATAAGACCTTTATTTCATCAAAAGGTTTTACCTTGTAATTGGATTTTACAGGTTCGCCATTTACATAAATACTGCCATCTTTAGCGGCTGCCTGAATTTTATTTCGTGTAGCATTCTCAATAAAATTCATTAAATATTTATCTATTCGCAAAGGTTGCTGACCTTTTTCAGCCACAAAGGAATAGTGTTCGTAAAGATTGTTATCGTCTTCTTGCAGTTCTTCCTCCATCTTAAGGAATTTGATACGATCGGCTTCCATTACCTAAAACCAGATCAATTTTAGATGTTTTTTCAAGTAAGGTTCCAGGTGTTATCGTTTCGCCTTTGTGCTTAATAGACAATACTTCATCTTTACCTATATCATTGGCATAAGTGATATTCCCAACTTCAAAACCTAAAGCTTCAAGTGTAGGCTTTGCTTGTCTGAACGTACGACGAATAATATTTGGAACTCCTATTTTTCGATAACCTGAAGGATTCAAAATAAGATAAATCTTTCTGTTTTCTTTAACCAAAGCGCCAGCTTCTGGTGATTGTTCAATCACAGCATATTTAGGATAATCAGGATTGTAATTGGCAGAATCTTGCACAACCATTTGTAAATCTTTGTCCTTAATTTCCATTTCAACAACGTCTAAAGATTTTCCTGTTAGTTCAGGAACCTCAACAAACTCACCATGATTTGTAGTAAATTTTAACCATTGTAGCGTTAAAAAACTTAAGACAATTATAGCAAGCAACGCCAAACCTAGTTGTTTTAAAAACACTTTACTTTTTAAGAACTGAATGATACTCATAGATTGTAAATATTTGCAAAACTAATCAATTTTATGCTTTAAAATAAAAATCGATTAGCATTAGTCAATATACGTTATATAAAACTCAAAAGGTTTTCCGTTTATAAATTAATATTGATATTTTTGAATAACTAATAATAATTAGGTTTTATTGTTGGTTTAGGATTTTTCAGTTATAACTAATTAAAGAGATTCCTGCTTTCGCAGGAAATATTATGAAAAAAAATATTGCCATCATTATGGGAGGCTATTCAAGTGAATATGAAATCTCATTAAAAAGCGGAAACGTAGTTTATGAATCTTTAGATAGTGACAAATACAATCTGTTTAGAATTCACATTTTTAAAAACAAATGGGTTTACGTTGATGATGCTGAACAAGAATTTCCCATTGATAAAAATGATTTTTCAGTAACTATTAATGGTGAGAAAACAACTTTTGATTGTGTCTTTAACGCTATTCACGGTTCTCCTGGCGAAGACGGTTTCATGCAAGCCTATTTTAAGTTGCTCAATTTACCCCAAACCAGTTGTGGCATGTATCAAGCTGCTTTAACTTTTAACAAACGTGATTGTTTAAGTGTTTTAAAACCTTACGGAATTAAAACTGCTGAATCTTATTATGTAAATCTTGGAGACAGCATTAATGAAGATGCTATTATTAAAAAAGTGGGCTTGCCATGTTTTGTAAAAGCCAATAAAGCTGGAAGTAGTTTTGGCATTACCAAAGTGTATAAAAAGGAAGATTTGCAAAATGCTATTGAAGTGGCATTTAAAGAAGATGACGAAATTATCATAGAATCTTTTCTGGATGGCACTGAAGTATCTGTTGGAGTTATTACCTATAAAGGAGAAGTTATTGTTTTGCCAATTACAGAAATTGTGAGTGATAACGATTTTTTTGATTATAAAGCAAAGTATTTAGGAGAATCTCAAGAAATCACACCAGCTCGACTCACGAAAGAGCAAGAAAACAAAGTGAATAAGGTTGCCAAACAGGTTTACGAAATTTTAAAAATGAAAGGATTCTCTAGAAGTGAGTATATTTTTAAAGATGGTGAACCTCATTTATTAGAAGTAAATACAGTACCTGGTTTTACTAAAGCAAGTATTTTACCTCAACAAGCTGCAGCTGTTGGTATCTCTCTTAAAGAATTATTTGGAAATGCTATTGAGGAAGCATTAAAAAGCCTCCCTTAATCCCTCCAAAGGAGGGAAACCTAAATAAAAAGACTTAACAAAAGTATTACTGAAAAAGCATATTAGCTTATTTAAAACACTTTTACTTTTTTGTGAGTGTTTCCAAGTAAAAAATTTCATGTATTTTTATAGAATAATAATTTCTCCCCTTTGTGGAGATTTAAGAGGGGCTTATGAAACGAGCTATTTTTCCAGGATCTTTTGATCCGATTACATTAGGTCATTACGATATTATAAAAAGAGGTGTAACGCTCTTTGATGAAATTATTGTAGCTATTGGTATTAATGCTGATAAAAAATATATGTTTTCTCTGGATGAACGCCAAAAATTTATTGAAGACACTTTTGCAGATGAACCTAAAATAAAAGTAGTCACTTACAAAGGCTTAACTGTTGATTTCTGCAAAAAAATAAATGTCGAATTTATTTTGAGGGGTTTACGTAATCCTGCCGATTTTGAATTTGAAAAAGCTATTGCTCATACCAATAGAGATTTGGCTCCTATTGAAACTGTCTTTTTATTAACCTCTGCAAAAACCTCTTACATTTCGTCTTCAATAGTAAGAGATGTTATTAGGAATAAAGGTGATTATACTAAGCTTGTTCCTAAAAGTGTACGAGTAAAATAGCCTACAGATTATACTCACCCAAGCCTTTTGTAAAGGCTTCAGGGTTTTCAGCTAGATGGTATCTAGGGTCGTCAACTGCTTCAATGATCACATCTCTAAACATTGGACTGGACTTATACAACAACACCTTACAATCTTCACTAAGATGCTTTAGTTTTATTGATTTACTTTCTGATTTATATTTATTTACCAAATTAAAAATAGCTTCAATAGCAGAATGATCAGAAACACGCGACTCAATAAAGTCTATTTCAACTTTATCTGGATCATTCTTTACATCAAACTTTTCGTTAAATGCTGTAATACTACCAAAAAACAATGGTCCCCAAATCTCATAAATCTTTGTACCATCTTCACGCATACGCTTTCTAGCTCGAATGCGTTTCGCATTTTCCCAAGCAAATACCAAAGCACTAACAATAACACCAGCAATCACAGCAATGGCTAAATCAAATAAAACTGTTAAACCTGATACTAAAATCAATACAAACACATCAGTTCTTGGTATTTTGTTCATAATCCTGAAACTAGACCAAGCAAAGGTTCCAATAACCACCATAAACATTACGCCAACTAAAGCAGCAATTGGTACTTGCTCAATAAGTCCTGATGCAAATAATATAAATCCTAATAATGCTAACGCAGCAACAATACCAGAAAGTCGACCTCTACCTCCACCTTTAATATTGATAATAGATTGACCAATCATGGCACAACCTCCCATTCCTCCAAATAAACCAGTGACAATATTCGCACCACCTTGAGCTAAACATTCTCTATTCGTATTTCCTCTGGTTTCGGTTAAATCATCTATTAAATTTAAGGTCATTAAAGATTCAATCAATCCTATAGCTGCAAGAATTAAGGCATAAGGACCAATGAATTTAAGTGTTTCCCATGTAAAAGGCACTTTATTGAAAATATCTGTTTGAAATTGTGGTAAACCACCTTTTAAGCCTTCTCCACCACCTTCACGAATAAAACTTCCAACAGTCGCCACATCTAAATTTCCAAGAATCACAATTGCAGACACAACCAAAATTGCAATTAAAGCTTCAGGAAGTTTTTTGGTGAGTTTAGGCAAACTAAGCATAATTCCCATAGTAAGAGCAACTAAACCTAACATCGTCCAAAGTTTTCCTCCTGACATCCAAACTTCTTCTCCGTTTTCTACAGTCATAAACATCCCTAATTGTGACAAGAAAATCACAATCGCTAATCCATTTACAAAACCCATCATCACAGGATGTGGAATTAACCTAACAAACTTTCCAAGCTTAAAAACACCTGCTAGCATTTGTATAGAACCCATTAAAATAACCGTTGCAAACAAGTAGTATAAACCTAATTGCTCGCCTTCAGCTCCCATAGCATTACCTTTGGCAACCAAAGCCACCATAACTACTGCTAATGCTCCTGTTGCTCCACTAATCATTCCTGGTCGTCCTCCAAAAATAGAGGTGATTAAACCAATCATAAATGCTGCATACAAACCAACCAAGGGATCTACTCCAGCTACAAACGCAAAAGCAACTGCTTCTGGAACTAAAGCCAGAGCAACAGTTAAACCGCTTAAAATATCGTTTTTTGCGTTTGCTGTTCTTTTTCTGATGAATTCAGTCATGATGGTCTGCTTTTTAAGAAGTTGCAAAAATACAGTTAAAAACTGCAATAACAACAAATGACACATTTAAATACAGATCATTGATTTTGAAGTGTTTAAAAAATTACTGCTTTTAAAATACTATTAATCCAACTTAATTATTCAACTTTTTGATGACATTTCCTTAAATCTTCGATGAAATATTAATAATAAAAATTGATTAATTATGAAGAATTTTACCCTCTTAGCTTTATTGTTCCCTTTCTTTGCTTTTTCTCAAGGTAATCCTGCTTTCACTGAGGCTAATATTGAAGCTGCTTACAATCAATTCAATTTAACAGGTGATGGTGTTATTTTTGCTAGTATTGAACGTGGTATTGATTATACTCATCCTGCTTTTATTAATCCAGATGGCACAACAAAAATTGCCTATATCTATGACATGATTGATTCTTCTGGAGCAAGTGATCCAGGAAATCCTTACGGAATTGGCACCATTTATACAGAAGCTGATATCAATGCATCGTTAATGGCTGGAGGCACACCTTTAACAACTGATAGGCATGGACATGGCACTGCATGCACTGGAATTGTGGCTGGAAATGGAAGCGGAACAACTAATGGTGAATTTCATGGCGTTGCTGTTGATGCAAAAATTGTTTCAGTAAGGTTTACATTGGATGCTTTCCCTCCTTTTGCGAGTGAACCTGGACAGAGTGGGTTTTATAACCCTGATTATCTTCCAGTGGCTCTACAATTTGTTCACGATAAGGTTACAGAATTAGGATTGCCTAGTGTAACACTCATTAATTTAGGCTCTATTGGTGGCCCAACAGATGGTACAAGTACTATAAGTCAGGCAATGGAAGATTTTATCAATCAAGGTCATATATTAGTTTGTGGTGTTGGTGACGATGGAGGAGGCAACAATCATGCTCAAGGTTCAATAAACCAAAATGAAACCATTGAACTTGAGATTAATAAAGCGGTTTCAGGCAACTTACGTTTTGAACTGTGGTATAGTGAAGACGATCGTTTTGATGTAACTATTGAAGTTCCTGGAGGTACGCAATATGGTCCTTATGCTGCTCCAACAAATGCTAATGGTGCAGTAGATCAATTTCCTGGCACTTTTAATTTTTATCATAGAGGTGCAAATCAAGAGTTTTATGGAGCATCCAGCAATAGGCGAAATATTTTTATCGACTTCTTTGGAGGTAACGGATTATATAAAGTGATTTTAAATGGTGCAACTATAACTGATGGAAGTTTTCATGCAACATTAAATCCAGCAACTCACTATTCAGCCAATGGATTTCAAACTTATGCAGTTCCTGGTACCAGCATAAATGATTTTGCATCAACACAACAAGTTATTGTACCAACAGATTATGTTTCAAACAACACTTGGACAGATATTAACGGAATTCCAAGGAGTAGACCTGCAGGTGAAGGTGATCCTGGTGAAATTTGGGTAGGTAGTAGCGAAGGTCCAACACAAGATGGAAGACAAGGTGTAGATTTTGCATCTCCAGGTGAGGTGATTTTTGCTCCTTACAGTCCTGATACTTGGTACTCAAATTTTGATTTCAATATGGTACAAGGTGGCAATGGTCTTTATGGTATACAAACTGCTGTAAGTGCTGCAGCTCCATTAGCATGTGGTGTAATTGCACTAATGCTGGAATTAGATCCAACACTAACAAACCAAGAAGTTAAAGATATTTTAAGCCAAACAGCGAGGGAAGACAGTTTTACAGGAACTGTACCAAATACAACTTGGGGAGGTGGAAAATTGGATGCTCTTGCAGCTATTCAGGAAGTTAACAATCAACTTTCAATAACAGATTTTGCTTCAAGAAGTGAAATAAAAGTATTTCCTAATCCAACCCAAGAAGTTATTAATTTACAATCGGCTTCACCTATTTCTAAACTAACAGTTTATAGTATGGATGGTAAGAAAATTTCAGTTAATGAAGGTCATATTGAAACACTTAACATTTCAAAATTTAATTCAGGTTTATATATACTAGAAATAGTTTCTAACAATAAAACATCATTTCATCGCATAATTAAAAATTAATATCACAAGGAAAACATCAATAAAATATTATTGTTTTATTTATGCTAAAATCATGATATAAGTATAATATGTTAAAAGCATACTTTTCTCGTACATTTACAGATAATTATTTGTATTTATGAAATGTCAAAAAAATTAGCGATACAAATGGCATTGCATTTAACTTATAAATAAAAATAACTATCAATAGATGAAACCACAAGATATTGAGAATATTGAGTTACAATACCTCACCTTAGACGACTACCAAGAATTAAAAGGCGCAATGCAACAAGCGTACAAAACGATGCCAAATTTATATTGGAGAGAGCATCAAATAAAGACGCTTATTGAGAAATTTCCTGAAGGTCAAGTAGTCATTAAAATAAACAATCAAATTGCTGGTTGTGCACTTTCCATTATAGTAGATTATGATGAATTTGATGACATCCACACCTATGAAGATATTACTGGAAATTACACCTTTAATACTCACGATGCAGATAAAGGAGATGCTTTGTATGGTATTGATGTTTTTATTAAACCTGAATTTCGCGGCTTGCGTCTGGGAAGGCGATTATACGATTATCGAAAAGAATTATGTGAAAAACTAAACTTAAGAGGCATTGCGTTTGGAGGTAGAATCCCAAATTACCATAAGTACTCAAACGATATGACGCCTAAGGAGTATATAGACAAAGTTCGTAGAAAAGAAATTCACGATCCTGTATTAAATTTTCAAATTTCAAACGATTTTCATCCAGTTCGAATTTTAAAAGGGTATTTAGAAGGAGATAACGCTTCTGGTGAATATGCGGTTTTATTGGAATGGGATAATATTTATTACGAAAAACCAACAAAAAAAGCAGCTACAAAGAAAAAAATAGTCCGTCTTGGGCTTGTACAATGGCAAATGCGATTATATAAAGATTTTGAAGAACTGATGCAACAAGCTGAATACTTCATTGATGCTGTGTCTGGATATCGTTCAGATTTTGCATTGTTTCCTGAGTTTTTCAATGCACCACTAATGGCCGAAAACAATCATTTGTCAGAACCAGAAGCTATACGAGAACTGGCAAAATACACTGATGCCATCGTACAAAAATTTTCAGAATTCGCTATCACTTATAACATCAATATCATCACAGGAAGCATGCCTGAAATTAAAGACGATTTACTTTATAATGCTGGTTATTTATGCAAAAGAGACGGTTCAATTGAACGCTATGAAAAACTACACGTTACTCCAGATGAAGCAAAAGTTTGGGGAATGCAAGGAGGTAACCAACTCAAAGCTTTTGATACAGATTGTGGTAAAATTGGGATTTTGATTTGTTACGATTCTGAGTTTCCTGAATTAAGTAGAATTTTAGCAGATGAAGGCATGGATATTTTATTCATTCCGTTTTTAACCGATACTCAAAACGGTTATTCCAGAGTTCGTCATTGTGCACAAGCAAGAGCCATTGAGAACGAATGTTATGTGGCTATTGCTGGTAGTGTTGGCAACTTGCCAAAAGTCCATAACATGGATATTCAGTTTGCACAATCCATGGTGTTTACACCTTGTGATTTTGCCTTTCCTGCAAATGGAATCAAAGCGGAAGCAACTACCAATACTGAAATGATTTTAATTGCCGATTTGGATATAGATTTGTTACGTGAGCTCAATCAATTTGGAAGTGTTAGAAATCTAAGGGACAGACGAAAAGATCTTTTTGAGTTGAAGAAAAAGTAATTGAAAAATATTTTTTCCTTTTGTAAAAGCAATTAAAAAATAATATAATTTTGTTTAAAATTTATATTGCGATTTTACGCCTTAAATGAATAAATATATTGTTGTTAATCAACCTGATAAATGGAAATTTTCAATTGAAAATATTTCAGTTATCTCTTCTCAGGAATACCTTACAAATCCTAAGTTTTCACTTTTAAAAAACGCTCGAATATTTAACCTTTGTAAAGATTATTCTTATCAATCCAAAGGATATTATGTATCGTTATTAGCTGAAGCAAGAGGGCATTCAGCTATTCCGACAGTAAAGAATATTGTCGATTTAAGAGCCCTAAAATTAGTACGCATTGTATCAGAAGAATTTGACGATGTCATACAACAAAGCTTAAAAAACATTAAGTCCAGAGAGTTTACGCTGAGTATTTACTTTGGTCAAAACGTGGCGCAGAAATACAAAGAGTTAAGCAGTTTGTTTTACAAGCACTTTCAAGTGCCTTTTTTACGTGTAAAATTCAATTATAACACTAAGTGGAACATCCAGAGCATCAAGGCTATTTCAGAATCTGAAATTCCTGACGAACATCTTGACAGTGTGCATATTTTTGCCAATCAGTATTTCTCTAAAAAACGTTATGACACGCCTAAACTAACCACTTCGGATTTTGATTTGGCTATTTTGGTAAACCCTAACGATCCTGCGCCTCCAAGTAATCCAAAAGCCTTAAAAAAGTTTATTGATATTGCCGAAAAGATGAATATCTATGCCGAAATTATAGAACCTAAAGACTTGTCGCGTTTATCATCTTTTGATGCATTGTTTATTCGCCAAAGTACAGAAGTTAATAACGAAGCTTATGCTTTTGCACGAAAAGCGCAACAGGAAGGGATTGCTATTATTGATTATCCTGATGCCATTTTAAAATGTTGCAATAAGGTATATATGGCCGAAGCATTGAATAATGCTAATATTGACACACCAAAAACTGTTATTGTACATAAAGATAATAGAAACGATGTCATTAAACAAGTTGGCTTACCTTGTGTCTTGAAAGCTCCTGATTCCACTTTTTCTTTTGGAGTTAAAAAAGCAAAAACCGAAGAGGAATACAACAGTTTGGTAAATGATATGCTAAAAGAATCCGATTTGATTATTGCACAAGAATTTTGTCCTTCAGATTATGATTGGCGAATTGGTATCATTGATGACGAACCTTTTTATGCATGCAAATATTACATGGCAAAAGGTCATTGGCAAATTTACAATTGGAATGCCAAGAAAAAAGACGACCAAGATGGTAATGCAGATTGCTTACCCATTGAAGAGGTTCCAAAAAAAGTATTGAATATGGCTTTAAAATCTGCTAAACTTATGGGAAAAGGGCTTTATGGCATCGATATAAAAGTGGTGAACAATAAACCGATGGTTATTGAAATAAACGATAACCCTAATATTGATTTTGGTGTAGAAGACAGACATTATGGCGATTTGGTTTACACTAAAATTCTTTCGGCTCTTAAAAATAGATTAGATTAATCATGGGTAAAAAATATCATTTATTTGAAGTTTTTGGAATTGAACTCGAATATATGTTAGTACACAATTCCAATTTTAAGGTCGCTCCTATTGTTGACCAATTACTCACTAAAAAAGAAGGTAAACTGACTGCTGATGTTGAGAATGGATCCATTGCTTGGAGCAATGAACTTGTCGCTCATGTAGTGGAATTGAAAACTAATGGACCAACTTCAGACCTCAACAACTTATCTAAACAATTTCATGATAATGTTGTTGAAGTTAACTCCATTTTAAAAGATTTGGATGCCAAGTTATTACCAACAGCAAGTCATCCTTTAATGAATCCTTTGAAAGACACGCAACTTTGGAAACATAGTTATAGCGAGGTTTATGAGCTTTATAATCGTATTTTTAATTGCAAAGGTCATGGTTGGAGCAATGTGCAAAGCACACATATTAACTTACCTTTTTACGATGATAAAGAGTTTGAAAAATTACACGCTTCTATTCGTGTTATTTTACCTTTAATCCCAGGATTGTGCGCTAGTTCGCCCATTTTAGAAGGAACCAACACAGGATTTAAAGACACTCGTTTAGAGTATTACAAAACCAATCAAAAAGAAATACCAGAAATGACAGGTTTGGTTATTCCTGAACGTGTGTTTACAAAAGTGGATTATTATGCCACCATTTTTGAACCTATTAAAAAAGCTATTAGACCTTACGACTCCAAAAAGATTTTAGACCATCACTTTTTAAATTCACGTGGCGCTATTGCGCGTTTTGATAGAAATGCTATAGAAATCCGTTTGGTCGATATTCAAGAAAGTCCAAAAGCAGATATCGCTATTTGTGTGTTAATCATTGAGGTTTTAAAATTATTGGTCTATAAAAAATTGGGAAGTATTCAGCAACAGAAAAAATGGTTTAAGCAGGATCTTTTTGAAATTTTAAATCCAATCATAAAAGATGCTGAAACGTTTACAGTTTCAAACCTTGAGTACCTTAAACTATTCAACATTGAAGATACTTCAACAGTACAAAATATCTGGAA
>JAGQYS010000069.1 GCA_020435965.1 Flavobacteriaceae bacterium
TTTAAAAGTAAATGGACTAATGAAACTTATGCCAATAAACTCTCGGAAGATGAAAAACTTGAAAGTTTAACAAAAGATTTCCCTAGAATTTTCAATCATTTGTTGCCTTTTAAAGAAAGAGCAATAAAACGTTATGACCAAGGTGATTATTGGTGGGAATTAAGAAATTGTGCTTATTATGATTTATTTGAGAAACCAAAAATAATTTTCCCCAATCTTCAAAACACTAATAAATTCTGTTTTGATTCAATAGGAACATTTGTTAATGCGCCAGCGGTTTTTCTACCTGTTGATAGTAAAGCGTTATTATGTGTTCTAAATTCTAAAATAGTTTGGGAGTTTCTTAAATCTATTTGTGTTGTAAGAAGTGGTGGTTATATTGAGGTAAAACCGCAATACTTTGAACAAATTCCAATTCCAGAAATTAAAAATGAGTCTGCATTAGAGAGTAAAGCTAATACCGTAATTGAACTTGTAAATGACTTTCAAATTTTGGCATCAAGATTTCAGAACTACATATCATCACAATTTAGTTTAGAAAAACTAACCCGCAAACTCGAAAACTGGCACGAATTAGACTTTGCAGACTTTATAAAAGAACTCAACAAAGCCATTAAAAAAGCAGGTGGCACACCGCTTACCAAAAAAGACGAGTTTGAGTGGTTAGAACTCTTCGAGGACAACAAGAAAAAAGCCCAAGAGTTACAAACCCAAATCACCCAAACAGAAAAAACAATAGATACTATGGTGTACGATTTATATGGTTTAACAGAAGAAGAACGAGACACTGTAGAAAATAGTTAGATATGGCAGATTTTATAACAAAGAATCAATTAAAATCGTATGTAGAGCTAAAAGAAGGTACTCTAAATAAAACCATAGCATTATTAGAAACAGTTTTATCAAAAGCAGTAAAGGACAGAAGCCAATTTAATACAAGTGTATTTATTAGTCATAGTCATAAAAATTCTGATTTAGTTGAATATGTAGTAGCTCTTTTAACAAGGTTAAAAGTAGAGGTATATGTGGATTGGATGGATGATGAATTATCATATCCACCCACAGGTAAAACAGCTGTAAAAATTAAGAACATGATAGATGCTAATAAAAAGTTTATACTATTAGCTACAAATGAAGGTATAGAGTCCAAATGGTGTAATTGGGAGTTGGGATTAGGTGACGTACACAAGTATATTGAACATATTGCTTTATTGCCTGTTGCTGATAATTCTGGCAATTGGATTGGAAATGAGTATTTACAGATTTACCCATATGTGGACAAAAAATATAAGTCTTTAGAATGGGATGATGAATATACTGTCATTTATCCTGACGGAAAGAAAAAGGATTTAATTGATTGGTTAAAGTATTAGTATGAGTTTAATTACTAAAGATTTATTAAGTAGAATAACAAGTCACAGAAAAGTGAATTTAAGTAAAGGTTTGGGAGCGCCTCAAATCTTAAATGAATCATTCAATATTAACAAAGAGTACGATATATTTTTATCACATAGTTATTTAGACAAAGAGGAAATAGCAAGCTTAAAAATTTATTTGGAAGATTTTGGCTTTACTGTTTACGTGGATTGGATTGATGATTATCAACTCAATCGTAATTCTGTTACTAAAGAAACAGCAGAAAGAATAAGATATCGAATGCAAAACTGTAAGTCATTAGTATATGCTTTTTCAAGAAATAGTAGTTTGTCGAAATGGATGCCTTGGGAGTTGGGGTATTTTGATGGTATTAAAGGCAGAGTTGCTGTATTACCCATTTCGGATTATGAGTCTGATAGTTTCAATGGAACGGAGTATTTAGGAATTTATCCTTACATAACGCAGAACAACATAGCCAATACTGACAATATTAAATTGTGGATTAGAGAAAGCTTAAATAAATATGTAATGATGGACTATTGGCTTAAAGGAACAGATCCAATATTAAGAACATAAAGTAATGAAAGAAGTAAAAATTAAACATTTAGAATTGATTCATAATGTGATAGATAGATTATCCCATAAATCCTTTTTGGTTAAAAGCTGGAGTATTACAGCTATTACTGCGTTAATGGCGTTTGGTATCGATAAAGAAGATTATAAAATATTCATTATTGGCTTTCCTGTTGCACTTCTATTTTGGTATTTAGATGCTCACTATTTATGGCTTGAAAAAATCTTTAGAGAATTATACAACGCTGTAATTAAAAAAGAAGCTAAATCAATGTCAATGGATATTTCTAATTATAAAAGTAAAATCAATACTTGGAAGATTGCTTTTAGACCAACAATCTGGCCGATTTATTTATCAGAAATAATTTTACTGATTTTATGTGTAATTTATTTTGAAAACTATTTGTAATGGAGTCATTAAGGTTATATAAAAAAATTATAAAATGGGTATTTTGGGCGACCATAGTACTTATTGTATTCCTAACAGCACAAGCCATTTATGAAACAGATAACTGGAAGCTTTTTGATATGGATTTCAACACCCGAGACCATATCATTTCAGCTTATGGAGCACTCATAGGTGGCGTATTGGCGTTTTTATCTATCCTCTTTGTGTTGTATCAAGTCTACGAACAAAGAGAGCAAATTCTTATTGAAAAACAAGAAGCAACAGAAGAAAAGGTTCAGGATTTAAGAGACCGTTTGTTATTATTAATAAACTACTTAACAACCCTAAATAAAGATATAGTTGCTCATGGTAATAGAATGGAAGTATTCTATAAGGCAGAACAAGATCATCCGGCAGCAATGAATACCGTTTATTTTAATGTTAATAAAAATTTTGAGAGAGTTATTGAAATGGATGTACTATCCAATTTTAAGGCATTTCAGCACTTTTTTGGTAACACTTCAGAAGACTGGCAAAAGCTCTTTATTAACCTATATGAATTGGCAGAATTCTATAATGAAGCTTTCAAAGATTTAAAAAGGAAGTATGAATCACACATCAACGATAAGGTAAAAACAATGAAGGGCATAGCTGTAGATATGCACAACATGTTAAATGCTATTGCAAGATTAGTAGATGATTATAGAGATAAATATGGGCAAGAAGATTATTTAAAACATTCTTGGTCACATTTGGTAAATGAATATACACCAGCGCATTATGCTTATTTAGAGGAAGTAAAGGAAAAAGGAGATGTGCCTGACTTTAGGTATATAGCTGACAACCTTTTATTTCCGTTCATCAAAACGGCAATGGATATTAGAAGCAATGAAGGATATGATGATATGGGAAGTAGAGACATTATAGAGGTGGCGTCAACAATAAGAAAAAAAATATGGGAGGTAGAGGAGTATAGCACACAATATGCTGGAGATATTGAAAAGCAATACAATAATTATTTCTGTCCTGATAACGAGAGCTTAAAGGAGCTTATGGAGATTAAATCAAAAATCGAATCTAAAATTTAACAAATTTAATTTTATATGTAAATACAAAAACACCTCATTACCTATGCAAGAACACTTAAAAACTAACATACTCAATTTTAAATGGCCAAGTAGCACACCTACCATATACTTATCATTAGAAGATATTGAAGATAGCCATCCAATTCATTGGTCAAAGTTTTCAAAGCAAATTAAAGAGGCGTTCCCTGATACAGATTTATCTCAAGTAGAACATATTTATACCACGTTTACTCAAGAAATACCCAATGCACCAAGCATTAAAATAGACTTGGCAAAAGGCAAAGAACTACGCATTTACAAGCAATTCCTGAAGCATCAATTAAAAACCTACTTTTTAGAAAAAGGCTATATCGTAGTCAAAAACTTTGTGCGTGATGTACAAGTGTGGATACCTTCAAAAAACGGGAATACAGCAGACTATAACCTTTATTATAAATTTTCATTTAAAATACAGTTTGCAAAACTTACAGACTTACCAGAGCTAATAGTTTCTTATGATGGTACATCAAAAGTGCTTACAAAGTCAGTTCAGGATATTGAGGAAACAGAATTTATTAAACGTTGCGTGTATGGTCAAAAGACATTCAATTATCAAATGGATCTCGATACAGAGGATAGAGAAGACTTTTACAACAGCATAGATTTTAGTCAAGCCTTTCCAATATTCAATTTACAATTGGCAAGAGCGGTAAACATCCCAATTGAAGAACCAGAAAGACCAAAAAACAAATATCAAAAGTACGTAACGCTTATTACCAATTTTGCAGAAAAATATTTGTTTACAGAAGAATTTAAAGCCTTATTCCCATTTAAGCAAGATGCCTTTATAGATGTTCCTGGCAACCGTATTAATCACATAAATCCCAACTTGGGCTTATTAGAGTTTGGTAAAGACCAATATGGCAATAAGAAAACCCATTTAGTGCCTAAAAAGGCAATGAATATATTAAGTCCTTATCGCAGACCAAACAATCAAAATATCAAGATATTTTTCATTTGCCACACCTCTCATAAAAACGATGTATTGAAGTTTTATGACAATTTTAAAAATGGTGTACAAACAGATAAAGTCTTTTACAAAGGTTTAGAAGCCTATGTAAACATCAAAGCATCATCATCTAAAGAACACTTTATTGAGTTTACCAATGAAAATGACCCGATTCCAGAAATAATTGAAAAGTTAGAGAGCTTAACCTTCGACCACGATAATATAAAATACGCAGCATTTTATTTAAGCCCATTCGATAGGTTTACACCAGATCCAGACGACCGCGAAATTTACATCCGTATTAAAGAACTGTTTTTAAACGAAAGGATTGTAACTCAAGTAGTAGATTATGAAAAAATGGTGGTCAATATTGAAAATCAATACAACTTCCAATTCTCGTTACAAAATATGGCATTGGCTATCCATGCTAAATTAGGTGGCGCACCTTGGAAACTGGCAGTAACCGATAAAAAAGAATTGGTTATAGGTGTAGGCGCTTTTACCAATCAAGGAGAAAACAGAAGATATATAGCAAGTGCCTTTAGTTTTCAAAACAATGGTTTGTTTAGAAATTTTGAATATTTCAACCAAAACGAAACAGAGCTATTGGCTGGGAGTATTTTAAAAGCTATTAGGGATTTTACATCTGTGGCAGAAGCAGATAAGGTAGTGATTCATTTTTATAAGGAAATGAAATATGAAGAATTAAAACCCATAATAGAAGGGATGCACAAGCTAAAATTAGGAGTGCCTTTATACATACTAAACATCAACAAAACAGAATCTGAAGACATCATTGCCTACGACTTAAATTGGGATAACAAACTAATGCCGGTAAGTGGTACATACATTCGCATTGCCGAAAACCAATTCTTATTATTCAACAACGCACGTTATCCAAGCGACCGTTTTTATTCAGATACCGATGGTTATCCATTCCCTATAAAGATAAAAATAAGCAGTCCAGATGAAGATGCTTTTGAAGATGCAGATGTAGTGTTGGAATTATTAACGCAAGTGTATCAATTTAGTAGGTTGT
>JAGQYS010000070.1 GCA_020435965.1 Flavobacteriaceae bacterium
AATTTAACCTACCTGGTAGACATAATCTGTCGAATGCATTAATAGCGCTGGCAATGGCTGTAGAATTTGGTTGCTCTCCAATCAGACTTGCCAGCGCATTAGCATCTTACAAAGGTGTTAAACGAAGATTTACCTATCAGATTAAAACTGATAAATTGGTTTTTATTGATGACTATGCGCACCATCCAGAAGAAATCAATGCTGTTCATCAAGCTGTTAGGGAAATGTACCCAAATCAAAAAGTATTGGCCATTTTTCAGCCACATTTATTTAGTCGAACCAAAGATTTTGCTGATGAATTTGCTTCGAGTTTAGAAAAGTTTGATAATATTTTATTATTAGATATTTATCCAGCGCGTGAATTGCCAATTGAGGGAGTAAATTCTCAATGGTTATTAAACAAAATTGACAACCCGAATAAGAAACTTATTGCAAAATCTGACATAGTAAAAGAAATAAAAAAAAGCGATATAAAGGTTATAATAACCATTGGAGCTGGAGATATTGGAGCAGAAGTAAAACATATAAAAGAAAATTTAAGCATTGCGAGTTAATTGGAATTACATAAAAGGGTTTCTACTGCTAGTGTTAGTAGGGTTTTTGTTTGCCTTTTCTTCAAGCAGAAATCAGTCTAGAAAAATAACCGAACTTGAGGTTAAATTTTTAGACGATAACAATCTATTTGTAACGCATGAAACGGTTAATAAATTGTTAATACAAAATGGCGAAACTGTTACGAATGTGCCTAAAGAAATTTTAGATTTGAATGGTCTGGAAAATGCCCTAAAATCAAATGCCATGATTAAAACCGCAGAAGTATATCTAGCTGTTAATGGTAAGGTTCGAGCCGATGTGGTTCAACGCAAGCCTATTGCAAGGGTAAGTACAAATGCATCATATTATATTGATGATGAGGGTAAATATATGCCTTTGTCAACAAATTATACAGCACACGTTCCAATTGTAACTGGTTCTGTAGAGAAAAATAATTTGGCAAATATTTTTAAGATAGCAAGTAAAATATATGAAGATGAATTTTTGAAAACACATATCGTTGAAATTCATCAAGAACAAGATCAGACATTAAGTTTAAAAACAAGAGTGTATGATTTTGAAATAGAATTAGGAGATTTAAACGATTTAGATAAAAAAATAAACAACCTAAAAGCATTTTATCAAAAAACAAAAAAAGACAAAACGCTAAGTAGTTATAAAAAAGTGAATTTGCAGTTTAACAATCAAGTTGTATGCACAAAAAAATAGACCATGGAAGGCAATAAAATTTCAGTTGGATTAGATATCGGAACCACAAAAATTGTGGCAATGGTTGGACGCAAGAATAACTATGGAAAATTAGAAATTCTTGGTATTGGTAAAGCCAAAAGTCTTGGTGTGCATCGTGGTGTGGTTAACAATATTACTCAAACCATTCAATCCATCCAACAAGCTGTTCATGAAGCTGAAGCAGCTTCAGGTGTAAAAATTGAAGAAGTAACTGTTGGGATCGCCGGACAACATATTAGAAGTTTACAGCATAGCGATTATATCACAAGAGCAAATTCAGAATTGGTTATTGATGAAGATGATATAGATCGTTTAATCAATCAAGTGCACAAGTTGGTCATGTTGCCAGGCGAAGAAATTATTCACGTACTTCCACAAGAATACAAGGTTGATGGCCAAGCCGAAATTAAAGAGCCAATCGGAATGTATGGTGGACGTTTAGAAGCTAACTTTCATGTGGTTGTTGGTCAAGTATCCTCTATCAGAAACATTGGACGCTGTGTAAAAAGTGCAGGTTTGGAACTTGAAGGAATTACACTAGAACCTTTAGCATCAGCCAATGCAGTACTTAGTCAAGATGAAAAAGATGCAGGAGTTGCTTTAATTGATATTGGTGGCGGAACAACAGATTTAGCCATTTTTAGAGATGGTATCATTCGTCATACAGCAGTTATTCCGTTTGGTGGTAATGTTATCACAGAAGATATTAAAGAGGGCTGTTCAATTATAGAAAAGCAAGCCGAACTTTTAAAAATAAAATTTGGGTCTGCATGGCCAGGAGAAAATAAGGATAACGAAATTGTATCCATTCCTGGTTTGCGTGGAAGAGAGCCCAAAGAAATAACCCTCAAAAATTTATCTAAAATCATTCATGCACGTGTGGTTGAAATCATCGAACAAGTTTATGTAGAGATTAAAAACTATGGTCATGAAGAGCAAAAGAAAAAGCTAATTGCAGGAATAGTGCTTACAGGTGGTGGAAGCCAATTAAATCATTTAAAACAATTGGTTGAATACATCACAGGAATGGACACCAGAATAGGATTTCCTAACGAGCATCTTGCAGGTGATAGTGATGGTGAAGTAACAAGTCCGCTTTACGCAACAGCAGTTGGTTTGGTAATGGATGGGTTAAAGCGTCAAGAAAAACGAAAGCAAGAAGCTGTGGCACAAAAAGCTTACGAGGAAGCTATCGTATCTGATGATGCTACAGAAGAAGAAGTTATTGAAAAACCCGTTAAAGAACGTAAAACGTTTTTAGATAAACTTACAGAACGTGTAAAAGATTTTTTAGATAACGCAGAGTAGGACTGAATGTTAAGAAACTGTTCAGTGAACAGTTTTAATGAAGTGCCAGCGTTGAGGCGTTGGATTTTGAATTAGAATAACAAAGTAAAATTAATTAATAATAGCTTTTTCTTTCCCTTTGGGAAAGATGTCCGAAGGACAGAAAGGGCTTAATCCAGTAAAAAACTAATTATATGAGTAGCAACAAAGATTTTGGAATCACATTCGATTTACCAAAAAACCAATCCAACGTCATCAAAGTCATTGGTGTTGGAGGAGGAGGTAGCAACGCTATTAATCACATGTTCCAGCAAGGGATTAAAGGTGTGGACTTTGTAATCTGTAATACAGATGCACAAGCACTTCAAAATAGTGGTGTTCCTAACAAAATTCAACTTGGTGTCAATTTAACCGAAGGGCTAGGAGCAGGTGCAAACCCAGATATTGGAGAGCAAGCTGCCAAGGAAAGCATGGAAGAAATTAGAAGAATGTTAGATACCAATACCAAAATGGTATTTATAACAGCTGGAATGGGTGGAGGAACTGGAACAGGTGCTGCTCCAGTAATTGCTAAAATAGCCAAAGAAATGGACATCCTAACAGTAGGAATTGTGACTATGCCATTTCAATTTGAAGGTAAAATTAGAATTGCACAAGCTCAAAAAGGTATAGAAAACCTAAGAGCTCATGTCGATTCCCTTGTGGTAATTAATAACAATAAGCTCCGTGAAGTTTATGGTAATCTTGGCTTTAAAGCTGGATTCTCTAAAGCTGATGAGGTATTATCAACAGCATCAAGAGGTATTGCTGAGGTAATTACACATCACTACACACAAAATATCGATTTACGTGACGCTAAAACGGTGTTAAGTAATAGTGGAACTGCAATCATGGGATCTTCAACTGCATCTGGAACAAATCGTGCAACTGAAGCCATTATGAAGGCGCTGGATTCACCTTTATTGAATGACAATAAAATTACTGGAGCTAAAAACGTATTGTTGCTTATCGTTTCTGGAGCCCAAGAAATTACCATTGATGAAATAGGCGAAATCAATGATCACATTCAAAACGAAGCTGGTCATGGTGCAAACATCATCATGGGAGTTGGTGAAGATGAAGATTTGCAAGAATCAATTTCTGTAACCATAATTGCTACTGGATTTAATGTAGACCAACAAGACGAGATTTCTAATACAGAAGTTAAAAAGGTTATTCATTCTTTAGAAGACGATCAGACAGAACAAGATTTGTCAAAAGACAGAGATCCTGCAATTATTAGACCTGATATTATCTTAGAAAAGAAAGACGAAAAAATAGTTCATAATCTTGATATAGAAGAGGAAGAAGAACAAAAAATGCCAGAAATGGATCTGATTCCTACTACAGAATTATTAAGAAATATGAAGGTGGTTTATGACGAAGTGCTTGCAAATGTGTCTGAAGATGATTTTGTTATCAATGAGGTAAAGCCTGCTGTAGAAGAACCAAAGGAAGAAGTGCAAGAAGAACAAATCATGCTCACTTTTGATCTTCCGTTGTCAAAACCTGTTTCTATAGATAAAAAATCTGATAAAGAAGAAAAAAAGATCATGTTTAGCTTGGACGAAAGTGAAGAGGTAAAAGACATGCCTGTAAATGATTATATTGAGTTGATCACAGTTACTGAAGCTAGTGAAGATGGTGAAAAACGTTACGCTTTAGACGATTATATCACAATAGAATCTTCAATAAATGAAAACAAAAAACAAGAAGATGTATTAGTGAAAGCTGAGGAAGATATTGTGTTTGAAAAGAAAGTAATAGAAAAAAAGGAAACACAAACCGAAGCTGAAGAACTCGATCCAATGAACAGCCCAATCTCAGAAATTCTGAAAGAAAGAGCTGATGAGCGACGCAGAAAAATGAAAGAGTTCAATTATAAATTCAACAATTCAAAAATTGATGATATTGAAAAAGTGCCTGCCTATAAAAGACAAGGAGTAAACTTGGAGCAAGCTCAACATTCATCAGAAACCAATACATCTCGATTATCACTCGGAACAGATGATAACGATGATATGCAATTACGAAGTAACAATTCTTTTTTACACGACAACGTAGATTAATAGCAAGTCAAGTTTTTGTGGCACGCTTCGTACCCAACCCGAAAAATCCTAAACTATTTTTCGGGTTTTTTAAATCTTTGAGAGACATTGACCACTCGTAAATAACTCCTTACTTTTTCATATCTTCACAGTTCCATAAAAATCAAACACAATGAGTTTACAACAAGATATTATGGCAGCCATGAAAACTGCTATGAAAGAAAAAGACCAAACGGCATTAACAGCTTTGAGAGCAGTAAAGTCGGCAATATTATTAGCGCAAACGGAGTCTGGAGCAAAAGAAGAATTAACAGAAGAACAAGAGCTGAAAATTTTACAAAAACTCGTAAAACAACGTAAAGACAGTGCAGCTATTTATTTAGAACAAGATCGAAAAGACTTGGCCTTGCCAGAAATTGACGAAGCACAAGTAATAAGCCAGTTCTTGCCTGAAGCATTGAGCGAAGAAGAAATTGAAAAAGTTGTTGTGATGACTATTGATGAATTAGGAGCGGAAGGTATGAAGGACATGGGAAAGGTTATGGGAGCTGTTAGCAAAGAATTAGCTGGACAGGCTGATGGAAAAACCATTTCTAATATCGTAAGAGCTAAGTTGTCATAAAAAATTAAGGCTGCGTAGCTCAATTGGATAGAGCACTGGATTTCGGCTCCAGCGGTTGTAGGTTCGACTCCTGTCGCAGTCACAAGGTATTAAGGCTTTCAGATTTTTGAAAGTCTTTTCCCATTTAATCCAAAGCTCTTTTTGTTACATATAAACGCCAGCCAAAAATAACCATTTGTAGTTTGGTGGCTTTACTCAAATCCAATCGTTGTTTTGTGAAACTTGGAAGTATTGCCTTATTAATTTTTGCTAATATTTTGAAAAACTGCTTTTTCATAATTAGTTTCCTTGTAAAAGGAAACCTTTTTGAGTTAGTTGTATTGTAAAAGTAGTAAAAC
Organism: Flavobacteriaceae bacterium; assembly: GCA_020435965.1. Lineage (GTDB taxonomy): Bacteria > Bacteroidota > Bacteroidia > Flavobacteriales > Flavobacteriaceae > CAJQLB01. Next base: position 5,619 of record JAGQYS010000070.1, read on the forward strand.
TTATTGAAAAATTAAGCTTTACTACTTTAAAGGATGATGATGATAATGAGGTCTACAACAATTACAATAAATTTTACTATCGCAATCATAAGTTCAATTTTGAGGTTAATAAATAGTTCTAATTCTAAAATGAATTCGAAATATAGATTTTTGATAATGTTGTAACCAAACAAAACACAGAGAAATAATAAAATTTGATACAATATTGTAAGTAAAAAAATTAATTACATTATATAATAACACAAGTTGTCTTCAATTAAGTTTAAATATGTAATTTATAATTAATAATATTGTTTCAATATATAACAAATGAAGGGTGTTTTTTGAGTATAATTTTAAAGTCAAGGCAAAAATTAGTTAAAAAACCTACTTTTTTAGGCATTTCATCTTTTCAGGAAGATCTCTATTCAAAATGAACAGATTTATAACTATTAAAATAATGTAGCCAATTGTTAAATTATTGAACATGTGAATAATTAATTCCTTTGTCTATTTATTAGATACTTACATTTGTGTAAAATCTGTTTTTAATGAATTATAAAATTACGTTTTTAGTCGCCCTTTTTATTTCTCAGTTATCATTTAGTCAGGTTGTAATCAATGAGTTGGATTGTGATTCTCCTGGAGCCGAAACACATGAGTTTTTAGAACTGCTTTCTGAAACACCCAATTATCCATTGGATGGTTTTGTGGTTGTGTTTTTTAATGGTTCTGAGTCTGGAGGAAATTCCAGTTATTTTACAGTAGATTTAGATGGTTACACAACAGATGTAAATGGACTGTTGCTTATTGGAAGTAATTCTGTAAGTCCAGTTCCGCAATATTTAATTGCCGAAAACGTAATACAAAATGGTCCAGATGCTGTGGCTATTTATCAAGCCGATGATTTAGATTTTCCGGAAGGGACCTTGGCTACAATAGATAACTTGGTTGATGTTTTAATGTATGATACAGATGACGCAGATGATACAGACATGATTAATATTTTTAATCAGCATCCAAACTTTACGAATCTTCAACAAATAAATGAAGGTCCTGGAAACAACCCAAATTCTATACAACGTTTTGTAGATGAATTTGATGTTGTAACTTATGTTTCAACTACACCAACACCAAGACAGTTGAATGATGGTAGCGGAATTGTACTTAACGGTATTTATATTTCTGTATCACAAATACAATATAATGAAGATGATGTATTTGATATCACCTTTACAGCTGAACAAAATGTAACTGAAACTTTAAATTTTGACATTCTATTAAGTAATGGCACTTTTAACACGTCAGATTTTACAGGTAACACGTCAATGACAATTAACGTTGGTCAAAACACGACAAGCACAACCATAACTTTAGTTGATGATAGTGATGATGAAGGAGACGAAGTAATGAGCGTGAGGTTTGCAAGTTTGCCTGCCGAATATTTAGCATTGAATAACAATTTAAAAATACGTGTAGTTGATAACGATTTTACTGTAGCAGCTTTTGGAACACCAACAAGTCCAACTTATGGTATTGTATCTAGTACACAGCCAAATGGCTACTACAATAGTTTGGATGGTTTATCAGATTCGGCTTTACGCCAAGCCTTGCAAGATATTATTGCTGAAGAAGGCGTAGTAAGAGCTCAAACTTATGCAGATGTTGTAACTATTTTAAAAGAAGCTGACCAGAACCCAGCCAACAGCAATCAGGTTTGGTTACTTTATACGGAAGAAGGAAGAGCAAAATTGGATTATCAAACCAGTTCAGATAATAGTGGGAAATGGAATAGAGAACATACATACCCTAGATCTAGAGGTGGCTTCGATAGTCTTGAAGATTTAGATGATATTGCAGATGGCAAAGATATATTTTGGAATACCACTGCTGACTCCCTTCGTCACGGAAATTCTGATGCTCACGCTCTAAGAGCTGCTGATGCCATTGAGAACAGCATTAGAAACAATCAGCATTATGGCCAATATATTGGTCCTTCAGGAACCTTAGGAAGTTTTTATGGTGATGTTGCCAGAAGTGTTTTGTACATGGCTGTTCGGTACAATGGCTTAGAGGTTGTAAATGGTTTTCCAGAAGGCACAGAAGGTGAGTTGGGAGATTTGGCAACCTTATTGAATTGGCATCGCAATGATCCTCCAGACGATTTTGAAATGAATAGAAATAATATAGTTTATACATGGCAGTTCAATAGAAATCCTTTTATTGACCAACCAGATTTGGTTGAATACATTTGGGGAAATATGGTAGGCGAAACTTGGGATCAAAACTTAAGTATTGATGAGGTCAATGAATTGCATTTGAAAGTGTATCCTAATCCTACCGAAAGTAGAGTTTATGTAAAAGGGATTATAAGTGATGCTGAAATTGATTTGTTTTCTGTTGAAGGACGAAAACTATCATCTTTTAAGTTAAGTCCTGATAGTACTTATATTGATTTGAATTTACCTAGCGGAATCTATCTGATGCATATTATTTCTGAAGGAAAATCAAGCATTCAAAAGATTGTCATTAAGTAATAAAAAAAAGAGGCTTCCTTTATTAAAGCCTCTTTTTAACCAACCTAACCTTAAATAAAAAGGCTAATCTTTTTTCTTTTTTGTGGTGACTACAATAACACCATCTTTCCCTTTATCGCCATATTTTTCAGTAGCAGCTTTTCCTTTAAGAACATTAACAGATTCAATATTGTCTGTATCTAGATTGTCAAACTCCTTTTTAGAGACTTCTTTGTCATCTATAATGAGTAAAGCTTTGTTATTGTCTCCTGAAATAAAAATTTTATTTTCCCCTTTTCCAATGGTCTGAAGAGCAATTGTATTGTCACTATCGTTATGCCAAAGTGTATTGCCTGAAGACTCAATAATTACTTTGCCTTTTTTATCATCTGACCAAAATGTACTTACAGATGATTTGACAATAACGGTTCCGTCTTTGTCCTCGTCACTATGAATAAAAACACGACCATCTTTTGAAGCTTTTCCTTTTAATTCAAATACTTTCCCGTCTTCATCATCAGAAATTATAAACGTGTTTTTACCATTATTAGCTTTTTTTAGTTCGTGAACTTTTCCACCGCTTTTAATAATAATTTTATCATCATCTTCTATCACTTCATGGTCTTTAACATGTTCTTTGTCAATGGTATAGACAAAAACATTGTCGCCTTTTCCAGCTTTTTCAAACGTTACTACACCATCTTTATGAGTGTATATATAATCCCTGTTTCCTGTGTCTTTACCATTTCCGATTGAAATTGAGTTTTCATGAACCGCTATGGTAATAGGTAAAATGCCATTATCGTGATTCTGATGAAAAGTGGTATTGGAATTTTTGCTTTTAGCTGAAATTGCTATAGCAACAATCTCATTGTTTTTATTTCTTTTAATTTTAGAAAATTTTAAAGTAACACCTTCTTTCTTAAAAGAATCAACCAAGGCATCTAAGTCGCTATCTGTCATGTCTTTTGTTATAACAGATTGTAAATCCTTAACCGTTTCTCTTTTATTGTTAATTTCGCTTGCTGCTTTTTTTTCTGTTTTTGGAAGTGTATTGGCTACACTCACATTTGCTTCAATATTTGTAGATTCAAAATCATTTAGGTCTAAAGCTGTGCTTGTGCTTTGACTTGTATTCACTTTTTCTACATAAATTTCTTTTGTATTAAAACTCATTAGAAACACAGCTAAGGCTGGAAGCACTAATAAAAGTTTTAATTGATTTCTGTTGTTTGATCTGTTTTTGTGTAACATAACGATTCGTTTTTTGATTAATGAATTGTAAAAATTATTGGTTATTGCCATTTGATAATTTGGAACACTAGTTTTTAATAATAAATGTTGATAGCTTTTTTTGCAATTGGTAATGGCTTGAGCATTTTTGTCTGCAATGAATTCTAAATTTTGGCGTAAATCTTTTTTGTAGAGCCATATAAATGGATTGAACCACAGCAAGATGCTTGTCAATTCAACCAATAAAATATCGATGGAATGCAATTGTTTTGCATGCACTTTTTCATGTGTGATTATTTGCTCTAATTCTGTGTCGTTAAATTGACTCGGATTAAATACTATCCAATTGAAAAATGAAAAAGGTGATAAGGCTTTTTTTGTAATGACATAGATGTATGAAGCGACTCGTTGCTTTGTACTATTAATAAATAATAGAACTAGTAAGCTAAATTGAAACAAAAATCGACCTAAAAAAAACAACACACCAATTAAATAGGTGTAAGTTAATATGGTTGTTAAGCTTATAGAGTTATCTGCATTTATTGGTTGAGAATTGGTGTCACTGATTGCAAAAGCACTTTCAGTAATAATAGGCTCAACTTCAATATATTTTGGAATGACTAAAAGTGGTAAAACAAAAGCTGCTATTAAACCGATGAATAAAAAGGATCTGTTAGACTCAAAGAAGGTTTCACGATTTAAAAACAATTTGTAACATGCGTAAAACAAGATAAGGACAGCACTTACTTTTATTAAATATTCCATGATTATTTATTGTTTTCAATGAGATTGATAATTTCTTTTAATTCTTCCACACTAATTTTTTCTTCTTTAGCAAAAAAGGAGACTACATTTTTGTAAGAGCTATTAAAATAATTGTCAATAGCTGTGTTAAAGAAACGCTTTCTATACTCTTCTTTTTTTATAATAGGAAAGTATTGATGTGTTTTTCCATAAGCTGTATAACTTACATAGCCTTTGTCTTCCAAGTTTCTAACAATAGTGGATAAGGTGTTGTAATGTGGTTTGTCTTCCGAGATTTCTGCAAGGATATCTTTTACAAAAGCTTTTTCAAGCTTCCATAATATTTGCATGATTTCTTCTTCTTTGTTTGTGAGTTTTTGCATGATTATTTTTTAAGGTCTTTTAATGCGTTTTTTGCTGATTCTAAATTTGGTCTTATTGTTAATGCTTTTTCATAAGCTTTAATGGCTTCCTCTTTCTTGCCTGACTTGGCAAGTGCTTCGCCATAACTGTCCCAACAATTGGCTATGTCAGGAAATAGTTCTGTATTCAACTTAAATAATTCAACCGCTTTGTCAACATCATTAGCTTCATATAAATAGGCATAGCCTAAAGCATTTAAAATAATATCTTTTGGGTCTTCAGGATGGAAGTTTATAGTAAGCTCTTTAAAATTTGTTTTTATAAAATCAGTTCCATTTTTATTGAAAGCCTCTCTTACATTTTGTATGGCTGGAGCTTGAGGTTTATTTGGTGTTTCTCCTCTTGATAAGGCTAAAATATCCAATGCTATATGTTCTGCAACGGGTTCGTCCATATTGGCAAAGACTATAATAGTGAGATCGTTGCTTACAACTTGATAAAGCGCTGTGTTAAAACCTTCAAAACCACCTGCAGATCCTGTTGCTTTGCCATCAGGTAACTCTTTTAAATAGTTGAAAAAAGGATCGTTAGATTTTGCCTCTTCACTCAAAAGCAAATCATCATAATAGTAAGATCTGTAAAATGTCATGATGTCTTCAGTGGTTGATAAAAATCCGCCATCAGGATTTGGTATGTCTTGCATAGGAGCAGATTCTTCCAACTCACCAAGAGGAGAATAATAATAACCATGAGCAATCCAATTTTCCAAACCACTAAATTCATTTAAATAGGTGTTTTTTAGATTTAGAGGTTTAACGATGCGTTCATTTACATTGTCAAAGTAAGATGTTCCAGAAACCTTTTCTATTACTCCACCTAATATAACATAGCCTAAATTTGAGTAATCTTGTTCTGTTCCAGGTTCAAAATTTAACTTGTATGATTTAGCGCGTTCAACAATGGCGTTAAGTTTTCGTTCGTTTAGTGGTAAATCAAAATAATTGCGAGTGTGATAATCTGCAAAGCCTGATTCATGGTTGAGTAAATGATTAATTGTAATCTTATCAGCATTTGGATCCTTAAATCCAGGAATATATTGAGTGAGCTTATCATCTAAATTAAGCTTGCCTTCTGCAACCAATTGTTTTACTACAATAGAGGTAAAGGTTTTGTTCATGGAGCCAATATCAAATAACGTATTAATGGTATTTGGTGCTTTGGTTTCTCTGTTTGCTAAACCATACGCTTTATGAAATTGTATATTTCCATTTTCGGCAACTAAAATTATGCCTGAAAAAATACCTAAGTCTAAATAGTCCTGAACAACAGCCTCTATGTTTTTTGATAATTCTGCTGAGTCCTCATTATTTGCTAATTCCTTTTTGGCTTCTTTGTTTTTGCAACCTATTAATGTTAATGATAAAATAAGTATAACTGTATTTAATTTCATAATAGAGTATGGTTTCTCATTGATGATTCAAACGTATAACTATTTTTTTAGTTATACAACTATTAAAGTAGTTATTTAACTGTTATTTTAGTTTTTGTTGTGATTTTTTAAGAAAAAACACTAATTAATTACTTTAGAGGTAATTCTTTTTATATTCGCAAAAAATAGATTTAATGAGCTTTGTTTTAGTTGTCCTCGGATTTATTCTTCTTGTGATAGGAGGAGAGTTTTTAGTTAGAGCATCGGTAGGACTGTCATTTAAGTTAAGCATTTCAAAGTTTGTTATTGGCATGACAGTTGTGTCATTTGCAACATCAGTTCCTGAGTTGCTGGTAAGTCTTAATGCCGCGCTTTCGGGTTCGCCAGCAATTGCTATTAATAATGTTGTGGGATCAAATATTGCCAATATTGGTTTGGTGCTTGGAATTACTGCCATTGTGGGAAGTATTTCAGTTTCTAAGGCATTTTACAGGCTAAATTGGCCAGTTATGATGCTTTTTTCTATTATGTTATATTATTTTCTATATAATGATAATCAGTTGGTGTTTTGGGAAGGCTTGTTTTTATTTATTACCTTAATTGCATTTGTATATATTTTATTAAGTCGGGCAAAAAAAGACACTTATGTAGAAGAAGTTGACGAAACACTTGCTATTGTATCTTATTTTAAAATAATTATGTGGTTGCTTATTGGTGGTGTGGCACTTTATTTTGGTTCAGAATGGTTAGTAAGTGGAGCTATAGATATGGCGAAAATTTTAGGTGTTAGTGAAGCAGTTATATCTGTTTCTGTAATTGCAATTGGCACAAGTGTTCCAGAATTGGCAGCTTCAGTTATTGCGGCAGCGAAACAGGAAAAAGCTATTTCTTTAGGAAATTTAATAGGCTCAAATATTTTTAATATTGGTTCTGTTTTAGGGCTTACGTCTATGATTAAAACCATTCCTGTAACAGAACCGGAAATTCTTACTAGGGATATTTTCTGGATGATTGCATTTGCAGCTATATTAATTCCGCTCATCTTAATTCCAAAACAGCATGAAATAACCAGGTCAAATGGATTTATACTAGTTCTTGGTTACGGAATATTTATATTTTTAGTCTTTGCCTATTAAAATTTATAGGTTATTAACTGTATTTTATCGATTTATTTATAATTAACCCTATTTTTTTATGGGTTAAAATACAAAACGTTTACTTTTTTCATACATTTGCCCTTTAAAATTTAAAAAAATAAAATTTATAGTATGTCAACCTTAAGATTTCATGCGATCAAAGAAACGTTAACTCGTACTCCTCTTAAAATAGAAGAAAAAGAACGTCGTTCCGCAATTTTTGGTAATAACGTTTTTAATGAAGCTACAATGAGGCAGTATTTAACTAAAGAAGCATACAATAGTGTAATGGATGCTGTTGAAAAAGGCTCAAAAATTGAAAGACCAGTTGCAGATCATATTTCAACTGGAATGAAAGAATGGGCAATTTCAAAAGGTGTAACACATTATACGCATTGGTTTCAGCCTTTAACAGGAGCAACAGCTGAAAAGCATGATGCCTTTTTTGAAACCATTGGAAATGGCTTGGCGATTGAAAAATTTGGAGGCGGACAATTAGTACAACAAGAGCCAGATGCATCTTCGTTCCCAAATGGAGGTATTAGAAATACCTTTGAGGCTCGTGGTTATACTGCTTGGGATCCAACATCTCCAGCATTTATATATGAAACAACATTGTGTATTCCTACAGTATTTGTTGCTTATACAGGTGAAGCACTTGATTACAAAACACCTTTGTTAAGAGCTTTGCAAGCGGTTGATAATGCTGCTGTAGCAGTAGCAAAATATTTTGATAAAAACGTAAAAAAAGTTAATGCTTCTTTAGGTTGGGAGCAAGAATACTTTTTGGTTGACAGTGCTTTAGTGGCAGCACGACCTGATATTACCTTAACAGGAAGAACACTTTTAGGGCATTCGCCAGCTAAAGGGCAACAACTGGACGATCATTATTTCGGTACCATTCCAAATCGTGCCATGTCGTTTATGCGCGACCTTGAAAAAGAATGTATGTTGTTGGGAATTCCAGTAAAAACAAGACATAATGAGGTGGCTCCAAATCAATTTGAGCTAGCGCCAATTTATGATGAAGCTAATTTGGCAGTGGACCATAATTCTTTATTAATGGATGTGATGGATAAAATTGCAGGACGACATAATTTTAAAGTGCTGTTCCATGAAAAGCCTTTTGCAGGTGTAAATGGTTCAGGAAAACATAATAACTGGAGCTTGAGTACAGATACTGGAATAAATTTATTAGGCCCAGGAAAAACACCTATGAGCAATTTACAGTTTTTAACCTTTTTCATTAATACTATTAAGGCTGTACATGAGTATGAAGGATTGCTTAGGGCCTCTATAGCAAGCGCAAGCAATGACCATCGTTTAGGAGCAAATGAAGCGCCTCCAGCAATTATTTCAGTGTTTATTGGAGATCAGTTAACAAAAGTTCTTAATGACCTTGAAAGTGTAACTAAAGGAAAATTATCACCTGAAGAAAAAACAGACTTAAAATTAAATGTCGTTGGAAAAATTCCTGAAATCCTATTGGATAATACAGATAGAAACAGAACATCTCCTTTTGCATTTACAGGTAATAAATTTGAGTTTAGGGCTGTAGGTTCTACAGCAAACTGCGCAAACCCTATGACTGTTTTAAATTCTATCATGGCTAAACAATTAATTGATTTTAAAGCTGAGGTTGATGCTTTAATAGAAAACAAAGACATGAAAAAGGATGATGCCATTTTTAATGTGTTACGCGAATACATCAAAACATCTAAAAATATCCTTTTTGAAGGAAATGGTTATAGTGATGAATGGCAAATAGAAGCTAAAAAACGAGGTTTGAGCAACAACAAAACTACTCCAGAAGCATTAAAAGCAAGAATGACTAAGAAAAATATTAGTTTGTTTGAAGAGCTAGGTGTAATGAACAAGGTAGAAATTGAAGCACGTTACGAAATTGAAGTAGAGGAATATGCCTTAAGAATACAAATAGAAGGAAGGGTTTTAGGAGATATTGCTAGAAACCATGTGGTGCCAACTGCAGTTAGATATCAAAATAGACTAATTGAAAATGTGAGAGGTCTTAAAGATATATATGGTAAGGATTTTAAAAAATATGCAAAAGAGCAGATGGTGCTTATCCAAGAAATTTCTGGACATATAGAAGCCATAAATTCAGGAGTTACCAAAATGACCAATGAACGTAAAAAGGCTAATACTATTGAAGATTCTGAAAAAAGAGCAGAAACATATTGCCACAAAGTGAAGCCTTTATTTGATGTCATTCGTTATAGCTGTGATAAGTTAGAGTTATTAATTGATGATGAACTTTGGCCATTGACAAAGTATAGGGAATTGCTGTTTACAAAATAGTATTAACAATGCTTTAAAAAGCCTCAATTATGAGGCTTTTTTTACAAATTTTGGTCGATTTGTAAATTTATTCTTACTTTTCGCATGCTATTCGTCGATGCTTTTTCATAAAATTTTCAGTATTTCAACTAATTATTTTCACAACTTATCGAAATTATATCCTAAACAGTGCCTGTGGCAATTAAACATCATATTTAGTGTCCTTATTTTTCTTAAATTTGTATTGCTATTAATCTATATTTTAAAAAATGAAAAAGTTACTACTAAGTGTTGCTGCACTCATGTTTGCAACCCTTTTATTTTCTCTTGGAGATTCTAGTGATAATAAAAAAGAGGTATCTAAAGATAATCCTATTGTGGTTGTAAATGACGTTGATTTGGCATCTTAAAAATAAGATCTAAATTAATAAGCAATAAAATTTTGATAAACCTTAAGCATTGTTCTAATTTGAAATATGCTTAAGGTTTTTTAATTAGAACTATTTGATTTCTAGTAAATAGGCATATTTTTTACTAAATCCTTTTGCTCATTCCTTTCATTTATTATATTCGCAAACCCTTAAATCTTATGTGAATACAAGTTGCCTGCTTGATTAATAGCATGAGATTATGAGCGCAACGATATTTCAACGTGTTTTTTTAGTAAGTGTTTTTTTTATTTCTGGCAGTTGTGTTTTTGCACAAAAGCAAGATAGCTTATCGAGCAAGTCGTATAAGATATCAAGATTTGGAAATGAGTTAAGAGGAAAAAACGCTTTGTCTTTAGGTGTTGGAACTTCTGTAATGAATGGAGATTTAGCCAATCCAATGTTTGAAATTTACAGTCATATAGGCTATAAACGATTCTTAGGTTCTGCTGTTGCAATCAATTTCGGTTACCATAAATTCAATTTGGCTTTTGAAGATGTTTTTAACGAAGGCTTTATGTCTTTCGATATCAATCTCGAATGGTATATATCACCACATCGTACATTTACACCATTTATTTTTGCTGGAGGAGGTTATCATGCGGCCAATTACTTTGAAACTACAGAAACAAAAATTCAAGGAGGTGTTGGTATCGAGTATTTAATGACCGAACGTATTGGTTTAAAACTTTTTGGAGACTATAATTATATGTTTACTGATGAGGTAGATGGTTTGGTTTTTGGCGATTCTGATGATGCTTATTGGCGAATTGCAATTGGATTAAACATTTATTTTGGTAATTATTTACCGAATAGACTAGCTGATAAAATACCAACTGTTATTAATTCAAATCAACTAGCAGATGACTATTAATAATTAATTACAATCCTTACTTTTGCATACCAATATAAAGCAACACAATGAGTAACGAAGTAAGTAAAAGATATGCACAACGTGGCGTATCAGCCTCAAAAGAAGATGTGCATAATGCTATTAAGAATATTGATAAAGGGCTCTTTCCAAAAGCTTTTTGTAAAATCGTTCCTGACTATCTAACAAATGATAACAATTATTGCTTGATCATGCATGCTGATGGTGCAGGTACAAAGTCGTCCCTTGCATATATGTATTGGAAAGAAACTGGAGATATTTCGGTCTGGAAAGGCATTGCTCAAGATGCCTTGATTATGAATATTGATGATCTTTTGTGTGTTGGAGCTACAGACAATATTATGTTGTCTTCTACTATTGGTAGAAATAAAAATCTCATTCCAGGTGAAGTCATTTCTGCCATCATAAACGGAACAGAAGAGCTTATACAAGACTTAAAATCTTTTGGAGTAACCATTCATTCAACAGGAGGAGAAACGGCTGATGTTGGTGATTTGGTAAGAACTATTATTGTCGATTCTACAGTCACCGCTAGAATGAAACGCAAAGATGTGATTGACAATGCCAATATAAAAGCAGGTGATGTCATAGTAGGACTGGAAAGTTTTGGTCAAGCTTCTTACGAAAAAGAGTATAATGGAGGCATGGGAAGTAATGGTCTGACCTCTGCTCGTCATGATGTTTTCCATAACTATTTAGCTTCAACTTATCCAGAAAGTTTTGATGCATCTGTACCAAAAGAGTTGGTGTATTCTGGGCAAATGAAATTAACTGATAAGGTTGAAAATTCTCCTATTGATGCTGGTAAATTAGTATTGTCTCCAACCAGGACTTACGCTCCAATAATAAAAAAGATACTTTCAAAATTTGATAGTGAAACAGTTCACGGCATGGTGCATTGCAGTGGAGGAGCACAAACAAAAATCTTGCATTTTATTGATGATTTGCATATTGTAAAAGATAATATGTTTCCAATTCCACCTTTGTTCAAATTAATTCAAGAACAATCAAAAACCGATTGGAAAGAAATGTACCAAGTGTTCAATTGTGGGCATCGCATGGAATTATATGTGTCTCCAGAAATTGCTGAATACATCATTTCTATTTCCAAATCGTTTAACGTTGATGCTCAGATAATTGGTCGCGTTGAAGCAAGTAATTCAAAAAAACTTACAATAAAAAGCCAATTTGGCGTTTTTAACTATTAAACCGCTTAAAATTAAATTACATGTTTTCTAGATTTTCAAAAAAGCATAGTATTATACTCATGCTGGTAATTTCTTCATTTTCTTTCGCAAATAATGGTCACTTTAAATCAAATGACAGCACTAAAGTTCTCGTTGATAGTTTACGCCCTGGATGGAAAGAGTTCAATAGAGCAAGTTTGGATATAAGTGAAGTGGCATTTGTAAACTGGAACGCTGGTGGATCTAATTCTATTTCAGGTCTTTTCGGATTGGAATCTGGAAGAAGCTATAAAAAAGGGCATTTGGTTTGGGAAAATAGAGTTGCTGCTAGAATCGGACTTAATAAACAACAAGAGCAAAGTCTCAGGAAAACGGATGATATATTGGAACTCAACTCTAGATTTGGTTTTAGAAAGGATACGATATCTAATTGGTATTATTCAGCAAACTTTAGCTTTAAAACACAATTTGCAAATGGCTATAATTATGCAAATAGTGATAGTGAACCTATTTCAAGATTTATGGCTCCAGCTTATTTGTTTTTAGGTGTGGGAACGGTTTATGGTGAGCATATTGAAGAATTTTCAGCTTATATGTCACCATTAACGCTTAAATCTACTTTTGTATTAGATCAGGATTTAGCAAATGCAGGAGCTTTTGGTGTAACTCCTGCTAAGTATGATGATGAAGGTAATTTGCTAAAGGAAGGAAGAAAATACAGAAGGGAGTTTGGCATACTATTAACCAGTGGTTATGAATCAGAAATTATGGATAACATTTCTGTTAGAAATGAACTGAGTCTTTATACGGATTATTTAAATGATTTTGGAAATTTCGATCTAGATTGGCAGGTAAATTTAAAATTTATAGTAAATGACTTTGTAAAAGCGTCTTTAGGCTCCCATTTAAAATATGATAATGATATTAAAATCATTAACGAAAATATGGAAACTGAAGAAGATGAAGTTTCAGGCGCCAAGGTGCAATGGAAGCAGCTTTTAGGCCTTGGAGTTTCAATTGACTTTTAAAAAAATATTTCAATTATTTGTTAACTTTTTTTTGTTGATAAATTTTAGTTTTCTCATATTCAATTATTTAAGATTAATTTTTGTAAACTTTATGACTTTTGTCATGTTTCAAGTTTAAAATTTTTACGTTATTTACAACTTCTAAAATAAGTGTGAAATTCTTAAATTAATCCAACAACATGCAAATACAAACCCAACCTATTGTAAAACCTAAAACTTACTCTCAAGACGACGCCTTTGAAGCTTCTGTGAAATATTTTAATGGCGACGATTTAGCTGCTCGCGTTTGGATCAATAAATACGCCTTAAAAGATTCTGAGGGCAATTTATACGAACTGACTCCAAACGATATGCATAGGCGAATTGCAAAAGAAATTGCAAGGATCGAGTCGCGTTACCCAAATCCAT
>JAGQYS010000071.1 GCA_020435965.1 Flavobacteriaceae bacterium
CCTTTGGTAAATGTACTACAGACCACATTAGTATGGCTGGTCCATGGTTGCGTTTTAGAGGTCACTTGGACAATATATCAAATAATATGTTAATTGGAGCTGTAAATGCATTCAACAAAAAAACAAATTTTGTTAAAAATCAATTAACTGGTGAGTATGGAGGTGTTCCTGATACTGCAAGAGATTATAAGGCAAAAGGTATTTATTCTATTGTAGTTGGTGACCATAACTATGGTGAAGGATCATCACGTGAACATGCCGCTATGGAGCCACGTCATTTAGGTGTTGCAGCTGTTTTAGTAAAATCGTTTGCTCGTATCCATGAAACCAACCTTAAAAAGCAAGGGATGTTGGGATTGACTTTCGCCAATGAAAATGACTATGATTTAATACAAGAAGATGATACCATCAACTTTTTAGACTTAAATGAATTTGCACCTGGAAAGCCATTAAAAATAGAGTTTGTCCATACAGATGGTAGCAAAGATGTCATTATTGCAAACCATACCTACAATCAATCTCAAATAGATTGGTATAATGAAGGTTCTGCATTAAACTTAATAAAGAAAGAAAATAACGCTTAGTTAAAGCAAAACATTATTAATTTTAAACTCCTGATTTATTCAGGAGTTTTTTGTTTTTCTGTAAGTTTGAATAATTATTATCGAACTAATAACATCTATCACAAGCTCTATATGAAATTTAAAAAACTTAAAAAAAGTGATGTTATATTTTTGGTAATTATTGCGCTGCTTATCATTCCGCAAACAAGACAGCCCATTCAAATTGCGTTGCACTCAGTATTATCACAATTTGGACCTTCGGTTATTGAAAAAGAACACCAAAAAAAAGTGTCCTATGCCTCTTGGAAATTAAGGGATTTAGAAGGAAATGAACTTAACTACCAAGACACAAAGGGTAAAGTGGTATTCGTTAATTTATGGGCAACTTGGTGTCCACCTTGTATTGCCGAGTTTCAAAACATTCAATATTTATACGATGATTATGGCAATGATGTCTTGTTCTTGCTAGTCTCTGATGAGTCGCAAAATACCATTCAAAAATTTTTAGACAAGAAAGGATATGACATTCCAATATTCAATCCACTGAACAATTATCCTGACGATTTTAACCCAAGGAGCATACCTAGAACTTACATTATTGATAAAGAAGGACATATTGTGGTTGATAAAAAAGGGGCAGCCAATTGGAATAGCGATACTGTTAGGAAGCTCTTGGATGAATTACTTAAAGCGTCTTAAAAAAGGCTTTTATGAAGCTAAAAGAAAAGAGTGACCACATAATTTTTAAATCTTCAAATAATGTGGATTCTTCATCTAGAAAACGAAACATGGTTTGTACAGAGTTTTTACTGTAAAATTGCTGGAAAATACATTCGCCTTTATGGTTTTCGTCCTTTAGGACCTTTAAAAAAACCTTGTCATAGAATTTATATTTTTTTATAAATAGCTTTTGCGAAGGGGTTTGGTTAGCTTTAATGTTGGCAATAATTTGTGCTACCTTTTTTTCTGTAAGTTTAAACGAATACCCTGTAGCGCCTTTTACCCAACCACCACCTGTTCCAATTTTTGTGACCTTATTGGTATTGCATTTTTCAAAAGGAAAAGTCGTCATTGGTATGCTGCCTTTCTCGGTTTCAATAATATAATAATCAGTGATCTTTAAATAGTCGTTGATGTATTGTTTTAAAAAACGATCATAGACACTGTCTTCAACAAGATGCTCAGTAAAATAGGTAAACTCAACCAAAGCTTCTGTCTTTGAAAAAGGTAAAACATAAGCAAAAGTAGTCTGCTTGCCATCCTTTAAACGGTAATCCATCATGGTTATTTTGCTCTCGTCAAAAACGTTTTCTTTGGTTTTTATAACCCACCCTTTAAAATGTTGTGTAATGGAAATGTGTTTTTTTGATGAGGTGAAAAAGTCTTCTGGAATTCTACTATCAAAAACATGGGTTGCAGTATAGGTTTTGTTTTCAGTGTTAACTTTAACCAAGTCACTTTCATAAACAGATCTTACAGCATCTATTATAAAATGTATGTTATTATGCTCTTTGAGTGTTGCTTTTGCCTCATTGTAAAAATCAATAGCTCTAATGGTTTTATATGTGTAAGGCTGAAGCTTTAAATCAATTGTTTTTTTTGATGTAATTACCGAAGCTTTCTTCCAAGATTTATAAGTTATGTTGTCCCAATGCGAAGAATTTTTTTCCCAAAAACTCCATGTTTTATCATTGGTGTTTTTGGTTGAAGGATCTATTAAAGCAATTTGTTTGTTGTTGAAAAATGAATCTGACCCAAGTTTTAAAGCCAGCTGTAAACCAGCTAAACCATTTCCTATAATAATGTAATCGAAATGGGAGTTTAGTGTCATGAAAGCAAAGCTATACTATTTCTTGAAGTATTTAAACGGTACGATGAGCATGCCAAAATTTTCACCTTTATCTTTCCCAAGATGCTTATGATGAATTTTATGAGCTCTTCTCACACCACGAGCATACCAATTGTTGGCATTTCTAAATAATTTAAATCGTTGGTGAATAAATATATCGTGAACCATAAAATAAGCAATACCATAAGCTAAAATACCTAATCCTATGGGTAGGCAATACCATACGTTTTCATAGCTCCATAAATAAAAGCATGTCATACTTACCACTGCGTAGAATATGAAGAAAAAATCGTTGCGCTCAAACCAACTGTCGTGGTCTTTTTTGTGATGGTCTTTGTGCAAATGCCATAAAAAACCATGCATGACATATTTATGAGTAAACCACGCCATAAATTCCATCAAGAAGAAGGTGCCGAAAAATATCAATATCCAGAAAAATATTTCCATAATTTAGTTCACAATAAATTTAATTGAAATTTTACATAACTCCGAGTTAAAAGCTCTATTTTTTTATAATTAGGAACTCTAATTCTTGAATTTTTTATATCTAAGGCTGGAGTCCGTTTTAGTTTTTTAAGTAATTGCCTGTAATATCTGTAAGCCATAAAAACACCGAATTTTGCTTCCATTGGCAGTTTTTTGATGCCTTCCAACCCCTTGGCAAAATCTTTTTCAATATCGTTAATAATTTCATGTTTGGAGGTTTCATCAAGTTTTGTTAAATCTGTATTGGGGAAATACGTTCTATTTAAATCGTCATAATCTGCTTTTAAATCCCTTAAAAAATTCACTTTTTGAAATGCAGAACCAAGTGACATCGCTGTATCTTTTAACTCATTGTATTTGTCATTGTTACCTTTCACAAACACTTTTAAACACATTAAACCAACTACATCGGCAGAACCGTAAATATATGCTTTGTATTCTTCTTCGGTTAGATATTTTGATTTATGCAAATCCATTCGCATAGAATTCATAAAGGAATCTACTAAACCCTTATCAATATTGTATTGATGAAATGTATGCTGAAATGCATTTAAAATTGGGTTTAAGCTAATTTTGTTTGTTAGTGAATGCTCTAAATCTTGTTCAAATTTTTCAAATAATTCTTTCTTGTTAAAATCATGAAACGAATCCACAATTTCATCGGCGAACCTTACAAAACCATAAATATTATAAATATCTTGCCTAATGGATTTAGACAGCATTTTTGTAGCCAATGAAAAGGATGTACTGTACGTTTTAGTTACAGTCTTGCTACAATCGTAAGAGACGTTGTCAAAAATTGCTTTCATTTTTTAATGTGGTTGTAAAGTTGTTTTAGTGTTTAATGTTATGTCTTTTACAATAAGTTCCGAAGCTAATTTTCCAGATATTAGTGATGGAGGGACTCCAGGCCCAGGAACAGTTAACTGACCAGTGAAAAACAGGTTTTTTACTTTTTTGCTTTTTAGCTTTGGTCTTAAAAATGCTGTTTGCAATAAGGTGTTTGCCATTCCGTAGGCATTTCCCTTATAGGAGTTGTAATCTTTAATAAAATCATTTACACAATAAGATTCTTTAAACAAGATGCTGTCACTTACCTTTTGCGAGGTTAATGTTTCAAATCGTTTAATAATTTTATTGAAATAGGTTTCTCTTAGTTCAGTAGTATCTTCTAATCCTGGTGCAAGTGGAATAAGAAAAATACCAGCTTCTTTTCCATCAGGCGCTGAAGATTCGTCGGTAATACTAGGGAAACTAGCATAAAACAAGGGGTCTTTTGGCCATTTGGCTTTGTCGTAAATATCTTGGGCGTGCAAACCAAAATCTACATCAAAAAATAGCGTGTGGTGATTGACGTTTTTTAGTTTTTTATTAAAACCAACATAAAAAAGGAGGGAAGAAGGTGCAAATGTTTTTGCTTCCCAATAAGACTCGGAATATTGCCTGTGTTTTTGATCTAATAGTGTTTCGGTATGGTGGTAGTCTGCACCACTCAACACATAATCGCAATTAAAATCTTTGTTGTTAGATTTGATGCCGTGAGCTTTACCACTTTCATTTACCAAAATATTCTCAATAGGCGAGTTGGTTTTTATGTTCACACCTAGTGATTTGGCTAATGATTCCATAGCAAGAATCACTTGATACATTCCTTTTTTGGGATGGAAGGTGCCCAAGCCAAAATCGGCATAGTTCATAAAACTGTAAAACGAAGGTGTTGCACTTGGTTTTGCGCCAAGAAAGAGTACAGGGAACTCTAAAATTTGTGCCAAACGATTGTTGTTAAACTCTTTGCGTACATCTTTTTTTATAGTGCTAAAAAACTGATTTAATTTACCAATGGTTTTTGGTGTTACAAGTTCAAAAGGAGATAATCCTGGATTGTAAACCAAATCTTTAATAGCAATATCATAATTGCTTTGGGCTTGCTTTATAAATTTTAATAGCTTTTTTGAACTGCCCTTTTCTTCTTTTTCAAATGCTATACAAATCTTTTCAAGGGTGTCTTCTATGGTGATAAAATCATCTTTACCAAAATAGACACTATAAGCTGGATTGAGCTTTTCTAAAGTATAATAGTCTGATGGTTTTTTGTCAAAATCTGAAAAGAAACGTTCAAAAACATCAGGCATCCAATACCAAGTAGGTCCAATATCGAATGTAAAGCCATCACGTTTTAGTTGTCTTGCGCGACCACCAATAGTACTGTTTTTTTCAAAAATGGTAACATCATATCCAGCTTTTGCCAAGTAGCAAGAAGCAGCTAATGAAGAGAAACCTGAACCGATAATATGTATAGTTGTTTTCATTTGTTTAACAAATATATAAAAAAGCTAAACAAAATGAAATTTAATTGTAATTTTTTACAATTCTTTAACTATATCTTTAATAGATTTAAATGCAATTACATCTTTTGAATAACTTGAAATATCAACTGAAGCCAGCTTTTTTCCTAACAACCAAAGTTTTGTTGAATCTTTTTTTATTATTTGTTTTTTAAAATCTTCGATGTACTGAATTAGGTCATCATCTTCAGGCTTAACGGTAAAGTACGAAATATAGGTCACTTCATCAAAAAAGTTTAACAAATCGTTTAAACTAGACATTGGAACACTTTCTCCTAAAAAAATGGTATGATAACCTCTGCTTCTTAATTCATAATTTACAAAAAGGAGTCCAATATCATGAATTTCATTTTCAGGTAAATACAGTACAAAAGTTTTTGTTGAAGGCTTAGGCTCTAAGTTCTGAAGCTTTTCAATGTTCAACAATATTTTTTGTTTGATATGAATGGATAAAAAATGTTCATGAGCTGGCGAAATTGTGTTGGTTTGCCATAATAATCCTATATCATTAAGTAAGGGAATGAATACATCATAAAATATGTCTCTAAAGGTATTTCCTTCAAGCAAATTCATGTAAGTGTTATAGAATAGTACTTGATCAAAATTTAGCATAGACATTTTAAATGCATTTATAGCATGATGCTCTACGCTTCCTCTTGAGGCGACTTCCCTTACATTTGCAGGAATTTCATCTTTTTTCAGCTTTGCAATTTTTGAAATTTTATAACCGTTATTATTTAAATAGGCAACGTTGAGAAGCTTTTGGAGACTTTCAATACTATAATGTCTTATGTTAGTGTCCGTTCTTTCTGGCTCTAAAAGATTATAGCGTTTTTCCCAAATTCTAATAGTATGTGCTTTAATTCCTGAAAGGTTTTCTAGATCCTTTATACTGAAATCACTTTTTATATTGTTCATTGATAATTAATTTATCTTAAACAAAAGTAGAGATAAAAATCAAATAAATAAAAAAATGTGAAAACTTTAAGAAAATAATGTGCGCACGAGAAGAATATAACCTTTAAATTCTAATGAATTTCATTGATGATTAAATTACCTCATATTTCCCTTTAAATATAAGGTTTTTTATTTTTTATCAAAAATATTGTATCGAATTGATTCTACTAAAGTCATTAAAAATCGACTAATTAAGGGGTAAAAATGGGGGTAATTTTGTATTTTTGTGAAAAATATTTACCCCTATGGCATCAGTTAGATATGTATTAAAGACCAATAGTAAATGGAATTCAATTTACATTAGGCTAAAACATGATGGTGGAAAGGATAGGCTTATTTCTACAGGAATAAAAGTTCCCAAAAATAAATTTAGTAAATCATTGCAACGAATAAACTATACGGATGAAGTAGATGTTGATGATTTAAACGATAAACTTAGAAACCTTAAAACTCATATCTTAAACAAGTACAGTTCTGATTCACTTGGTTCTACTGTGATAGACAATAAATGGCTAAAATTAAATGTAGATAGCTTTTTCAATAGAATAACTAATGAAAGTAAAGAAGATGAAAAGCATTTCTTGTATTCATACATGACAACCTATATTGAGGCAGCAAAAAAAAGAATAGATAACCTTAATAATCCTATTGATAATAGAACAGTTCAGCATTATGAAACTACACAGAGAAAACTTAAAGCATTTGAAACCTATAAAGGAAAACTTGTTAGGCTAACTGATGTTAATTTACAATTCAGAGAGGAGTTTATTGAATATTTGGAAAATGAACAAATGTTAAATCCGAATACGATAGGAGGTTACCTTAACGTAATAAAGAGAGTTTGTAGGAAAGCTGACTTTCAAGGGTATGATGTTAATAATAGTTACAAAAGCCCAGATTTCAAAGCCCCATCTAATGAAGCGTTGGACACTTATTTGACAATTGAAGAAATTAATAAGATTTATAACCATAAATTCACTAAAGATTATTTAGACAACGCAAGGGATTGGTTAATTGTGGGAGTTTGGACGGGATTTAGGGTTTCAGATTTATTGTCATTAACCAAAGATGACATAACCAAAGATGGGCTAATCTTTAAAGAGACTATTAAAACCAAAAAGCCTGTTTATGTGCCGATACTTGGTCAAGTAAAAAATATTTTGGATAAGAGGGATGGAAATTTCCCAAGACATATTAGCGACCAAAAGTTTAATGATTATATTAAAATAGTTTGTAAAGAAGCAGGTATCAATAGCGAAATTAAAGGGTCAAAGATGTGTGAAATTGAGGTTGAAAGAAAAAATGGTGTTAAAGATATAATTCACAGAAAAAAAACTGACTTCTACCCCAAATGGGAATTGGTTTCAAGTCATATTTGTAGAAGAAGTTTCGCTACGAATCATTATGGCAAATTGGACACTATGACAATTATGAATGTAACAGGACATAAAACTGAAAGCCAGTTTTTAAAATACATAAAAGTAACCCCAAAAGAACACGCAGAAAGAATAAGGGAGTATTGGAAAAATAGAACAGTTAATGGATAGAAATTTTGCAGAATACACTAAGGCTCAAACTTTAATTCTTAATAGATTGCATGGGTTACCTAAAGAAAATAGTTTAGAGGGATTTATTTTTTTTATGATGACGAGGGATATTAATAACCCATTGTTGGATATTGATAAACAAATCAGATATGATAAGGAAAGTAAAAAATATGCACTCTCAATAGAGGAAGCTGAAAGGCTTAATTCTGGAGAATTTGAAAATTGGATTAAAAATGCCTATTTCGGTTTTAGTGATGACTTGAAAGAGTTTTTTCTGAATTGTGTAGGTCATAATGATTTTAATTTATTGGATACCTTTTACATGGCTATCCATTTTCTTATGAAAGAGGATGATAAGTTTGCTTTTAATGAGGGTCTTGTAACTTCTAATTTATTAGATAGAAGTTATTGTTTGTCTGTGATAAGAAAATATAAGAATGAGTTAATTGCTGAACTTGAATGGCGTATAAAAAGAATTAATCCTAATAATCATTATTCATATTACCCTAATAATGCTGAAATAGTAGGTTATTACAATGCCATCTACTTAAAAGGATTTAAGCTATTAAACCATGCCAGATTTGTTGAAAATACAAAAGCGGTATATGACTTATTAACTGTAAAGCTAATCCACCCAGCAACTTCTATAGAAACTTTTGCAAAATTGTTTTCTGGAAATAGTGAACTATTTGTTGAAAAAGTAGTCTGGACTGGAGGAATAAATGAACTTAATTATTTTCTTAAAGGAATAAAACAGAAATTAACTACTGGAAAAATATATGTTATTGCCAATAGATTGTTTGTCAATGAAAATGGGAAAGAATTTGGTAGTGAAACTATAAAGAATAATCGAGATACCCCTAATAGTTATGATTATCTCGATAAGATTCTATGCTTATTCTAAAAATTCACCTACACTTTACTACACTAATTTTTAACTTTTAGCTATCACTTTCTTTGGTGCTAAATATTAATACCTACACTCGCTTACACTTCCGTTCCTAAAGCTGATTTTTGGTTGTTTTTTTGTCGCATAAACATTAAAAAAGAGCGATATGAATTACAAAAATTTTTCGTGGGAAACAACCTCCCAAATCAATTATGGATTTTTAGAAATGCAAGTCCAAGCATTAGAATTAAAAATGGACAAATTAACTGATTTGTTAAAGAATCAGCTATCCAGAAAAAAAGACTATCTAACTATTGCAGAAGTAGCTGAAATGTGTGGGATTAAATCCAAATCAACACTCTTTAATTGGAAAAAGAAAGGCAAGCTTATGCCTACTAAAAAAGCAGGTAGAAAACCCTTGTACAAAAGAACAGATGTTGAACGATTTTTAGAATCACAAAAAGAGAGTAGCTATGATAGATAATATTAAATTTTTCGTACTGGATAAAGAGAGGTTTGAAAGAGATTTAAAAAACAACCCTTTGATAGACCTTAAAACTTCTGTCTCAGTTTCTACTGGAGATTATACAGAAGAATACCCTAAAGTAGCCAAACATCATAACCTTGAAATTAGGATTACTAAGACGACTGCTTATGTGAAAGGAAGTATTCATAAATACTATAATTCTATTATAGGTTTGGGAAACCATAACTATAATGATTTTAGTTATAGACAATGGGAAATTGCAATAAATACATTGTGTGAGGATTTAAACATTTTTAAGGAGCATACTAGAATTACAAATCTGGAGTATGGATTTAATTTAGAGTGCGATTTCGACCCTAAAGAATTAGTGGAAAAATTGGCTCTTATGTATAATTACAAAGACCATAACCGAAAGCATAGATTTAATGGTAAAGGCTATTATAAAGAATTTGAAATGACAGATTATAGTTTAAAGATTTACGACAAATCAAAGCAGTATAATTTAGCAGATAAAAAGCTAACCAGAATTGAACTCAAAATTATCAAAGCGAGGTGTTTATCAAGTTTGGGGATAGTAACCCTCCAAGAAATGACAAACCATACCTTTAGAGGCTTATTTAAGAGGTTTCTGTACTGTTTCAATAGAATCTTAATAATAGATTCATTAAAGCCTCCAAAAGACGTTAGGATAGACCTAATGGTGTTGTTTACAACTTGTACTAATCCAAATCTATGGGAAAGCCTCTCTTATGAAGATAAGTTATCCCAAAAGCGAGATTTTAAGAAATTAATTAAGAAATATTCTTATGATAAAGTCCACACCCAATTAAGGGATAAAATATTAAGTAAGTACCATAAATTAATTAAATAAATCCATGCATATTTTGATAGTGTTTCAAAATGCTTACAATAAAGAGATAAACATTTTGATTGAGCAATTTACAACCTCATTAATTTTAGATTCTTATGGAGTTTTCTTTAGTGGGGTTGTAATAAACTATTTTTAAAAGTAATAAAAATGCGTATTTTTTAATTTTTAATCTTTTTGTTTGAACAGGGCATAGCCTATCCGTATAGAGGGTGTTTTAGAGTGATTTTATAGAAAAAAATGCCCTATAGTATATATGTATTGCAGAATCCATCTAATTTCTGTTTCATTAATTTTCTGTAAATCCATTAACTGAGATTTTATGTTTGCCTTAATTTGTCATACCAAAGCTTCAAAATTCCTGCTATTTCGTAAAGTTCTTTTTCTTCAGATTGCTCAATCAAAGAACGAATTTCTTTTATAATATCATCTGGATTTTCAAAATAGCCATATAAGTCTCTTTTATCTCTAAACAAATCAAAAATCCACTTAGTAACTTTATGCTCTTGGACAGCCCTTTCCCATTCAGATTTTTTATTTAATAGCTTTTCATCATTATTGTAGTCGGAATATACATGGCTAACAAGTTCATTTCTTTGCTGATAACCTAACTTGATGGTTTCTTTGTTAAGCATATTTATCCTTTCTTCAAGTTCTTTGAAAACTAATTGAAATATTTTTTGTTGCTCTATGTTCAAATTTTTAACTACTTATAAGGTTTCTTTCATACTCCCCAAGTTCATCTTCTATCACACTAATCATAGTATTTTGAGACATACCCTCTGGAAACCTCCAGTTTAATTTATGCTCTCCGAATGTTAAGCTTTTATGCTCCCAAAAAATTGAGACATCTTCAAATCCATGACTTATTGTAAATCGTGTAATTACAGCAGGGTCTTTTACTAACATAGTGATTGAACTTTTGCTTCGTCTTTCAACTTGCATTCTTGGAATGCTTAAAAAATGATGTATTAATGTTCCGTATTTAAGTTCAAAACCTCCTTGACTTTGTATTTTGGTAACTTCATCTTGCTTATCTCGAAAAAACAAGAAAGCAATAAATATTATTATGCCTATTATTATATACCCCATTGATTAATCATTTTAACCATTCATTTTTAAATTCTTCGGTAGCTTCTTCTATCTTTTTAATTACAGTAGGGTAGGGTGTAGAATAATGTATAGACATCATGGATGCAGATTTAGTATATGAGTTTTTCATGTGCGAAATGTAATTCATTATGTGTACTCCTGCTAATGGACTATTTACATCTATTAGTCCATCTCTAATCATTTTTTTTAAGCCAGAGTTTAAATCATTTATGATGTAAGCTTTTAAGGGTTCTTTTGATTTCTTTTTAAAAAACATAACCTTAGATTTAGTTAAAGAAGTATCTGCC
>JAGQYS010000072.1:0-16230 GCA_020435965.1 Flavobacteriaceae bacterium
CTTTTCAGCTGCTCCTAATTATATATTACTTAATTAAGCAAACAAAGGCCTATGAGACATTAAAGCATTAACTTTTTCTGCAACAGTTTCAAGTTTATCTTCATTATCATAGTTCTGAATTACTTCATCAATAAGTGCCACAATAACTTCCATATCTGCTTCTTTTAAACCTCTTGTGGTTACAGCTGGTGTTCCAACTCTAATTCCTGAGGTCACAAATGGACTCTTATCATCAAAAGGCACCATGTTTTTATTTACAGTAATATCTGCCTTTACAAGCGCTTGTTCAGCATCTTTACCAGTGATGTTTTTATTCCTTAGATCAATGAGCATCATGTGGTTGTCAGTACCTCCAGAAATAATGTTGTAACCTCTAGCCACAAATGCTTTAGCCATAGCTTCAGCATTCTTTTTCACCTGAAGTGTATAATGCATAAACTCATCAGTCAATGCCTCTTCAAAGGCAATGGCTTTGGCTGCGATGATATGCTCTAATGGTCCTCCTTGATTTCCAGGAAACACAGCAGAGTCTAATAATGA
Source organism: Flavobacteriaceae bacterium (assembly GCA_020435965.1). Lineage (GTDB taxonomy): Bacteria > Bacteroidota > Bacteroidia > Flavobacteriales > Flavobacteriaceae > CAJQLB01. The sequence continues at coordinate 541 of JAGQYS010000072.1, forward strand.
CGACATCATTTTTAAACTTCCATTTTTTAGTTTTAATCCAAAAGGGTTTTCAAAATCTTGTCCCATCATAATCATTCCTCCTCTTGGACCTCTTAAAGTTTTATGTGTAGTTGTAGTTACCACATGGCAATGAGGCAATGGATCGTTTAAAATACCTTTAGCTATCAGTCCAGCAGGATGCGAAATATCTGCCATTAAAATGGCACCAACACTATCAGCAATTTGTCTAAAACGCTTAAAATCCATATCACGAGAATAGGCAGATGCTCCAGCTATAATCAATTTTGGCTTTTCTGCTTTGGCAATGGCTTCCATTTTATCGTAATTCAAGGTTCCAGTTGCTTCATCTACACCATAAAAAACAGGGTTATAAAGTTTTCCTGAAAAGTTTACTGGAGAACCATGAGTTAAATGGCCTCCATGAGACAAATCAAAGCCTAAAATTTTATCTCCCGGATTTAAACACGCTGCAAACACAGCAGTATTGGCTTGACTTCCAGAATGTGGTTGCACATTTACATAAGCAGCGCCAAATAAAGTTTTTGCCCTATCAATGGCCAATTGTTCTACCTCATCAACCACTTCACAGCCTCCATAGTAGCGCTTTCCTGGATAACCTTCAGCATATTTATTTGTTAATACTGAGCCAGCAGCTTCCATCACTTGCCCACTCACAAAATTTTCAGAAGCAATAAGCTCCAATCCGTTAATTTGACGTTCTTTTTCAGCTTGAATCAATTCAAAGATTTGTTGGTCGCGTTGCATAGGCTTTTCTTATAGTTAAATATTCATCAAAAATAACAAATAGATTAGTTTAATACATCAAAAAACATATATTTACTTCGATATATAATTATTTTTTTAATTTGGTATCTGTGAACCTACTTTTAAATTTTAAAAATTAGTTTTAAAATAAAAAGTTATGTAGGTTTACATAGAATTTAATAACAACAAATCAACACTAAATTTATGCCTTTATCAGCAAATAATCCAGACAGAACATCATGGCTACATGTCGATAAGAACTCCGATTTTCCAATCCAGAACATTCCTTTCGGCGTTTTCTTAACACGTGATGATATTATTACCATTGGAACACGTATTGGTGATACAGCTATTGATTTAGGTGCATTGCATCAATTGGGTTACTTTGATGGCATTCCGTTAACTGATGATATTTTTCTTCAAGACACCTTGAATGATTTTATTGCTGATGGAAGAAAAACGTGGCGCTTGGTTAGAAACAGAATTGCACAAATTTTTGACTCTGATAACACAACTTTAAAAAACAATAAACAACATAAAGAAATTGTACTGTTTCGTTTAGATGAAATTGAAATGCAATTGCCTGTGCAAATTGGAGATTATACAGATTTTTATGCAAGTAAAGAGCATGCAACCAATGTTGGTACTATGTTTAGAGGTGCAGACAATGCGCTAATGCCTAACTGGTTACACATGCCTGTTGGCTATCATGGTAGAAGTTCATCTATCATTCCTTCTGGAATTCCAATACACAGACCACAAGGTCAAACCATGCCAGAAGGTGCAGAGAAGCCTGTTTTTGGGCCAAGTAAATTGGTGGACTTTGAATTGGAGATGGCATTCATAACAACCGATGCTAACGACTTAGGTGAGCCTATTCCTATAGACGAAGCTGAAGATTATATTTTTGGACTTGTATTATTTAACGATTGGAGTGCTCGTGATATCCAAAAATGGGAATATGTGCCTTTAGGTCCATTTCTTGGAAAAAACTTTGCGTCTACAATTTCACCATGGATTGTGACTTTAGATGCCTTAGAGCCTTTTAGAGTTGAAACGCCAAAACAAGACCCAAAACCGTTGCCTTACCTTCAGTTTAAAGGAAAGAAAAGTTTTGACATCAGACTAGAAGCTGCTGTGAAACCTAAAGGCGCAAAAGAAACTATAGTTTGTAAATCAAACTTTAAGTACATGTATTGGAACATGGCTCAGCAATTAGCACATCATACTGTTAATGGTTGCCCTGTAAACTCTGGCGATATGATGGGAAGCGGAACTATTTCGGGACCAACAGAAGATTCTTTTGGTTCCATGTTGGAAATTACATGGAGAGGTGAAAAACCTGTAAAAATGAAAGATGGAACAGAGCGTAAATTTATCAATGATAATGACACTGTTATTATGCGAGGCTATTGTAAAAATGATGATGTTCGCATTGGCTTTGGCGAAGTAAAAACAAAACTCCTCCCAGTGTTTAGCCCTCAAAAAAAGAAATAGCTTCGACAAGCTCAGCTACCAAATTCATATATTTTAAATACTCTTATGCCTAAAGGCTTTATGTACATATTTAGAATGCTCAAATGGCAGCTACTATGTTGGCAGTACTATTAATCTTGAATTAAGGTATGAACAGCATCAAAATGGTGAAGGCTCAAATCATACCAAAAAATATTTACCAGTAACTTTAGTATACCACGAAGAGTTTCCAAGAATAGATGACGCATTTTATAGAGAAAAACAAGTACAAGGTTGGAGCAGAAAAAAGAAAGAAGCACTTATAAATAACAAACACCACAAATTATCCAAACTTTCTAAAAACTACACTCAATTTAAAAAGAATCCTAACGAATAAGTCTGCTATCAAACAAAAACTAGTTTTGGATTATTTTTATTAAATCTAAACTTGAATTCATTATCATACTTCGTAAACTGAGCTTGTTTCATAAAATATTTTAATTAACCATAATTCTTCTTACAAACCTCGTAAACTGAGCTTGTCGAAGTTTGGCATCATAATTGAAATTCACCTAATATGTATAACTATAAAACACAAGATTATGAAGAAATTACTACTCTTAACAGTCCTTCTTTCAGTACTACTATCTTGTGGTGGAAGAAAGCAAATTGAAAAGCAATTGCACTCTGGCAACTATGATGTTGCTATTGCTAACGCTTTAAAGAAACTTGAAAACAACAAAGACAAAAAGCGTAAACAGCAATTTGTGGTGATGTTGGAAGATGCATTTCATAAAGTGGTTGAACGTGACTTACAAACAATTGAACATCTTAAAAAAGATGGTAATCCAGAACAGTACAAAACCATCTATGACATTTATACTGATTTGGATGCTCGTCAAGAAGCGATAAAGCCTGTTCTTCCTTTAAAAATTGGAAATAAATACTTGAATTTAAATTTCAATGATTATACTAATGCTATTGTGGATTACAGATACAAAGTATCTGATTATATGATTGATAAAGGTATTGCATTATTGGATTCAGGTAATAAATATGATGCTAGAGAAGCTTATGATATATTTAGATACATAGAACGTATCAATCCTAATTTTGAAGAAACCAAAGCCCTTATGGTTGAAGCTCATGAAAAAGGAATTGACCACGTCATTGTGAATATTGAAAACAGAACACATCAAATCATTCCACAACAATTGGAACAAGAGTTACTTGATTTTGATACTTATGGATTAGATCAGTTTTGGACGGAGTATCACGCTTCAAAAGATGAAAATATTCCTTACGACTATGCTATGCAATTGCAGTTGAAACGTATTTTGATTTCTCCAGAAGAGCTTAGAGAAAAGCAACTTTTAAGAGAAAGACAAATTGTTGATGGCTGGGAATACCAATTGGATGAAAATGGCAATGTGATGAAAGACACCTTAGGCAATGATATTAAAGTTGATAAAATTATTAATGTAAGAGCTCGTTTTTCAGAGTTTAGGCAATTTAAGTCAACACAAGTTTTGGCAGATGTTGTGTATACAGATTTAAGAACAAATCGTGTTCTGGATGCCTTTCCAATAGATACTGAGTTTGTATTTGAAAACAGGTTTGGTGTTTACAGAGGCGATGAAAGAGCTTTAACTAACAACGATAGAGCTTTATTAAGACAGCGAAGAGTGCATTTCCCAACAGATGACCAAATGGTATATGACTCTGGCGAAAACTTAAAACTTCAGCTTAAAAAGATTATCAACTCATACAGATTGAGAAGTTAAACTTAAAAACTCCCATTGAGACATTGAACTTGTTTAAAATGGGAGTTTTTTTTGTAATTGTTGTTATTTATATCTTGCCTTTTTGTGCTTTGTTACAAGCAGTATTTCTTCTGCTCATGCTAACAAAATGGTTAGTGTTTAAGCTTTACCCTTTATCTTAGTAATGAGCCTTTCGTTAAAGGCTCTTTTTAAATTGTTGTTTTTCGTTAGAAGCTTAGAAAAGGCATCCATATATAAGTTAAAATGCTTTCTTTTAATGTAGTCCTTGTTTTTAGACATCATATCCTTACCAAAGGAGTTTATCATAGATTTCTTTTCAACTCGGCAGTCAAATGCAATCATGTCTATGTATAAAAAATTTGTACTTTGAGTTTATAACCTTTAACGAAAAATCCCAGTCTTCATGGCCTTGATAAGGTTAATTAATGGGTGTGATATGATGTATAACCAAGCATCGTCTTTGGGTGTACGCTAAAGGTCGCAGTATTTTTGTTTGTGCTAATATAATTAAACATCAAGAACTCTAAGGCACTTAAACATCTAAAATACAATATAAAAACAAACAATTCTCCTACTTTTCATGGAGAAGAATTATATAATTTATAAATTTCTATAATGATCTATCATGATATTTAAGCCATTATCAATAGCAACCAAATCACGATTTAAAACAGCTTTCATCTTAGAAATGTCAGGGCAACGCCGTTTCATATCGCCTTCTGATAAGGCAGGCAAGTGTATAATCTCAGATTGTGATCCGGATAACTTAACAATTTTTTTAGCTAAATCTAAAATACTGATTTCCATATCATTGCCTACATTCAACACATCATTCACATACAAGTTTTGCTCTAAAGCATTCATACAAGTATCCACATTATCATCAATATAACAAAACGAACGGGTTTGGTTGCCACTACCATAAATTGGAATAGGCTTATTGTTAAGCGCTAACTTGACAAATCGAGGAATCACAAAATCATGGCTTTGCTTTGGCCCATAGGTATTAAAAAAACGGAAAATAGTATAGTTTAAATGATACTCTTTTTCATAGGCTCTCATAAACGCTTCGCCAACATTCTTTACAATGGCATAAGGCAACCTAGAATTTAATGGTGTGGTCTGTTCATTTTGTGGGATTTCAAAAGGTTCACCATACACTTCTGACGAACTGGAGTAGAATACACGTTTCACACCTGAGTTCTTAGATAAGGATAGCACATTTTTAATCCCTTCTATATCTGCTAATACATTAATAGGATGCTGCAAGGTACGCTCAACGCCTACAACAGCTGCATAATGAAATACATAATCAAAATCAAAACGACCAAAAATAGGCACAATATCAGCATAGTTATTGATATCGGCTTTAATGATTTTAACATTATCTCTATTGGGAACTTTATCTATATTACCTGTTGAAAGGTTATCTACACAAATGATCGTATGGTCTGGGTTTTCAGACAATTTTAAAGCCAGAGCGCTACCAAGTTGGCCTGCTCCACCTGTAATCAATATTTTTGCCATGTATGGTTGTTAGTTGAGTAATTAATAACAAATTAAGCTCAGCTTGATATTAAGAGCTAATAACGGAGCCATTGAGCTAATATAATAAAAATATAGACAGCAGAGACTTATAGTAGAAACTACTAAAGAAAACAACAACTGATGACCAACAAACTAGCAACTAATCCTTAAACCAATCCCACGTAACCTTCAAGCCTTCCCGAACCGTAAACTGAGGCTCATAACCCAAAAGCGACTGCGCTTTAGAAATATCCGCTAAAGAATCCCTAACATCACCTAAACGAGGTGGGCCATAAACAGCCTCAATATCAGAATGGGCTGCCGTTTTTAAAGCGTCCCACAAATAATTCAAATCAATACGCTCGCCACAAGCTACATTAAACACTTGATTTTTTGCAGCATCTGAAGCAAAAAAGCCTTTAACATTAGCTTGTACTGCATTATCTACAAAGGTAAAATCTCGTGTTTGCTTGCCATCACCATTAATGGTTGGCGATTCATGATCTTTAAGAGCTTTCATAAACAACGGAATCACAGCAGCATAAGCACCATTAGGACTTTGTTTAGGTCCAAACACGTTAAAATAACGTAAACCAATGACGTCTGTATTATAAGTAGTACCAAACACGCTGGCATACAATTCGTTGACATACTTAGTCACGGCATAAGGCGATAACGGATTTCCGATGATATCTTCAACTTTTGGCAAGTTTTTACTATCGCCATACGTAGAGCTAGAAGCAGCATACACCATGCGTTTTACGGTATCACTATCCTTTAAAGCAATCATCATGTTCAAAAACCCGGAAATATTAACGTCGTTGGTGGTTTTAGGATCGTTGATAGAGCGTGGTACAGAGCCCAAAGCGGCTTGGTGGCTCACATAGTCCATACCTTGCATCGCCTTTTTACAAGTTTCTAAATCTCTTATATCGCCTTCCATAAGCTCAAAAGCTGGGTTGGGCATAAACTCTGTCAAGTTATCTCTGTATCCATTGGAAAAATTATCAAGTACCCTAACTTTTTTAGCTTTGTATTTCAACAAATATTCTACAAGGTTAGAGCCAATAAAACCTGCTCCACCTGTCACTAAAAAAGACAGTTGTGATAAATCTTGTACATGGTATGGGTTTTGGTACATTATTCTTATTTGTTATTTTAATTTTTAAACTTCCAGCGTCATGCTTCAATCTTAGTTATAAACGTGCATCCACTGAGGCTTTTGGCAACAATGATTTAACATCAAAAACAACACCTATATCAGATTTTAGTTTACTGATATCCACATTTAAAAACTCTTTGTGTGATACTGCCAAAATAATAGCGTCATAAGATGATGCCAGTTCAGATTCTGAACACATTAAATCCAGTCCATATTCATGATGTACTTCAGCCTTAGAAGCCCAAGGATCATACACATCCACATCAATCTGATACGATTCTAATTCCCTTATGATGTCAATAGCACGTGAGTTTCTAATATCAGGGCAATTTTCTTTAAAAGTGATTCCTAACACCAAAACTTTTGCGTCTTTGATGCGAGCTCCCTTTTTAATCATCATCTTCACTGTTTCGGAAGCTACATAACTGCCCATGCTATCATTCATCTTTCGGCCAGCCAAAATAATTTCCGGCGTGTAACCACTTTCAATGGCTTTTTGGGCTAAATAATAAGGATCTACACCTATACAATGCCCTCCAACCAATCCAGGCGTAAATTTTAAAAAATTCCATTTAGTCCCGGCAGCTTCTAAAACAGCCTGTGTATCGATATCTAATAATCTGAATATTTTAGACAGCTCATTCACGAAAGCAATATTAATATCGCGCTGAGAATTCTCAATCACCTTGGCTGCTTCAGCAACTTTTATAGAAGGCGCTAAATGAGTCCCTGCAGTGATAATTGATTTATACAAATCATCCACACGTTTTGCAATTTCTGGTGTAGAGCCTGAAGTTACTTTTAGTATTTTGGTGACCGTATGGGTTTTATCACCTGGATTGATGCGTTCTGGCGAATAGCCTGCAAAAAAGTGCGTATTGAAGGTTAATCCTGAAACGTTTTCCAATATAGGAACACAAATATCCTCAGTCACACCAGGATAAACCGTAGACTCGTAAATAACAATATCACCTTCTTTTAAAAGGGTTCCTACAGTTTCACTGGCTTTAATTAATGGTGTAAAAATAGGCTTGTTTAACGAATCAGTAGGTGTGGGTACCGTAACAATATAAATATTGGAGTTGGCTATAGCATCACTATTTGAAGATATAAATAAGCCTTTGGAAGCATTTTCATCAGTAGTTAGCACGGCTTTTAACTGGTCAGGAGCCACTTCTAATGTTTGATCTTTACCAGCCTTTAGTTCGGCTACTCGTGCTTTATTAATATCAAAACCAACCGTATGGTACTGTTTTGCAAATTCAACGGCTAATGGTAGGCCAACATAACCAAGTCCTATAATGGCTATTCTATCTGTTTTGGGTGTCATTTAAGTAGTATTGATTGTAAAATATATTTCAAATCTAAATAAAAAGTCCAATTCTGCACGTATTTTTTGTTGATTTCAACCTTATCTGTCCAAATAATCGTTCTATTGTAAGTTTCTGGGTCAGATTGCATTGCTAAAAGCTGTTCCTCGTTTTTATACTTTAAAGTTGCTGGTCCTGTAACACCTGGTTTTACTTTTAGGATGATGCGATCCGCTCCTGCTAACACATCTGCAAATCCCGGAACATCTGGCCGAGGCCCTACAAAACTCATGTGACCAAACAGCACATTGAACAATTGCGGGAGTTCGTCTAATTTAAACCGTCGTAAAAATCGTCCATAGAAAGATGCGTCATTATCGAGAAAACCCATACGATGATGACCAGGCTTTAAGGTTCGTATTTTATACATGTAAAACAAATTGCCATGCTGACCTACTCGTAATTGCTGAAACCATCCAAAATGCCCAACATCCAGAGCTGCACCAACGAGGAAAACAGCTAAAGGAACCACAATAATGGGGAGCAATAGCAACGCTAAACTAAAATCGAATAATCGCTTGGCTTGAAGTTGTACTGGTGTTATCAAAATTAAGGTGCTTAACGATTAATTCTGAACATTTTTTTGATGCGCTTTATAATAGTTGGGCCTCTACCATTATCATGATAGGCACTACCATAGGTGCCATAACCATAGCCGTAACCATAACCATAGCCATAGCCATAGCCATAATTGTGATTGCTTTTATGCTTGTAAAAGTTAAGCACAAAGCTTACGTTTTTAATTTCGCCTGCACGATATTTAGCATTGACCAACTGCAACATTCCTTTTTTGGTATAATCCAATCGAATCATAAAAATGGTGGCATCAGCAAACGTACTCAATTGTAAAGCATCGGTGACTAAACCTAATGGTGGTGTATCTAATATGATAATATCATAATCCTGACGCAGCTGGGTAATTAAATTGCTCAATCTAGCACTCATCAATAATTCTGATGGGTTTGGAGGAATTGGCCCAGAAGAAATCACACTCAGGTTATTGATTTCGGTTTTGAAAGTTACAGATTCCAAAGTTTCATCATCAATCAGATAATTCACAATCCCTTTATCATTACTGATGTTGAAATCTCCAAATATTTTCGGTTTACGTAAGTCCAGACCTAATAAAATAGTTTTTTTACCACTTAAGGCATAAGCTGTTGCTATGTTGATAGAACAAAAAGTCTTTCCTTCACCACTTACTGATGATGTGACCATTAAAGTTCTACCTAAATTACTTTCCTGTTTACTAAAAATGAACTGTAAACTCGAACGAATAGCTCTAAAAGACTCAGCAACTGCCGATTTTGGTTTTTCGTATACCACCAAATTGTTCTTGTAGTTATACTTACCTATAAGACCCAGAATAGGAATTTTGGAAAGCTGAACTACTTCATCAGATCCATGAATGGTGTTATCTAGCAAAAAGATAACAAAAATGAGAAACATAGGCGCAAAAAAACCAACCATTAGTGCCATCATGTAATTCAAAGATTTGTTTGGCCCAATAAGGCCTCCTCCAATGTCTTTAGCTTCATCAATAACCGCAATATCTGAAACGTTGGCAGCTTTTACAATGGCTGCTTCACTTCGCTTGGCTAAATACACATCATAAGCTTCTTGACTTAAATCTAACTTACGTTGTATTTTTAAATATTCTTGCTGATCTTCAGGTAGGTCGCTTAATTTTGCTTCCAAGTTAGCAATGTTTCTACTTATAGAATTCAATTGAATACTGATAGTGCTTTTTGTAGACTTTATAGTTTCCAGCAATACGTTTTTCTCGGCATCAATTTGCCTATCTAAACCTTTAAACAAATCAGAGCCTTCACGAGTGGTATACTCCATGTTTTGTCGCTCAATTGCCAAACCTGTGATCTTGGAAACACTGCTTAAAATATTGTTTTCTTCTATACCAACTGAAGTTGGTGCTGCTATTTTGGTATAGTCTGTTTTAGTGTTTAAGTAAGTTTCTAAGCTATTTAAATAATTTAATTTCGATTGTTCACCTTGCTTTTGCCTATCATATTCTTTAAGCTGATTGGATATTTGAGAGATTTCATCATCAACATCAAACACCTTATTTTTACGCCTGAAATCATTCATTTCATCTGTAACATCTTTAAGGCTGTTGTTAACTGCTGCCAAACTACTATCAATAAATTTAATGGTATTTGTAGCGTATAAATTTTTACGCTCTAGTTCTGTCCGGCTCAATATGTCTGCTGTAGCATTAAGGTAATCAACAATTTTAGACTTATTAGTACCTGCTAAAGATAATTGTAATATGGAGGAGGAATTTTTATTAATAGGGTTTATTTGGATTCCATTTTTATAACTATTAACAACACCATCAAAGCTTAAAAACCTCAAGTAAAACACAGAACCTCTTGGCACGTTAACATTTGGTTTTAACACAAAACTTCCGTTTAAAAAAGGAAGTTCAACCTGTTGTCCAAAAAAGAATGTTTGCGAAAAGGGCCCTAAAGGTACAGTAACGCTTTTAATGGATTTATCAGAATAACGCTGCGTTGAGGCACGCTCACCCTGAAACTCAATGAAAATTTCAAACGAGGCATCATCAATATACCTTATACCAATAGGTCTATTTAGTAGTTGTGGCTTATCTTTTTGAAGTTTGAAACTAAAAGGAGCGTTTTTATAAATATCCACCATGTGGTATTTTCCTTGCGACAAATACTGTATATAATATTGCAAGGAATCTACAACCAACTCATTATGGCTTCTGGTCTTTACAGCTGTTAACATTTTACCAACTTTACCAGATACACCTCCCCAATTAAACGAGATACTGGTATTCGCCGTAAAAAACGGATTTTGGTCGTTCTCAATGGAAATTAAAGATTCTAAACGGTAAATGTTCTGCTTTCTAACATTAATAAAATATGCAACAATAAGGGCAATACCAATACATAACAAAACCAATTTCCATAAGTTAAGAGCCTTAAATAAAAAGCCTCTAAAATCAAAACTTACACGTTGTGCATCTAATTGGTCATCATGTAGTTCATTATAATCCATAGTACTAAAAACGTGTGAATAATAAAATACCAGTGGTGACTAACGACAATACAGTAGCAATAGAACCTAAGGTCTGCATAGCTGTAGCTCCAGTACCTAATGTTTTTTGCTTTAATGGCTTTACGTAAATCATATCATTGGGCTGTATATAATAATAAGGGGATTGCATTACGTTGACATCGGTTAAATCCAGGTGATGTATTTTTTGACCTTGAGGGTATTGCCTAATAATCAACACATCTTTCTTATCGCCAGTAACTGGTATTTCACCTACATTGGCAATAGCCTGGAAGATATTCACACGCTCTTGAAATAGCGTTTGTGTACCTGGGCTACCAACCTCGCCACTGGCAGTAAAGCGTAACCCTGTTAGTTTAACGGTTACAAAAATGTTAGCTGCTTCTTTAAATTGTTCTTCAAGTAGTTTTTTCTCTAACAGCTTTTCTATCTCTTCTGTAGTATAGCCTAGCACGTTGATGTAACCCAAAGTAGGCACTCTGATGTTACCGTGTAAATCAATTGTGAATCCATCAAAATAAGCACGTTCTGCACTATCAGCATTTAAGTTGGCATCACCAATAGGGTTGAGTATTTGAACATTATCTTGATCTAACGATTTTACTCGTATACTAATAATATCATTAATTTGAACGCGATATGGTTTTTGCTGCTCTACCAATAATTGCGTGGTATCCATAGACGTTTCTTTGTTTTGATAGTAAATAGTGTCCTTATGTGGAATACATGATGTCGACAAGATATTAATAACTAATCCTATAAATAGAATAATTCTCTTCATGGAAGGCAATTTGATTTCAGACAAAACTACATATTTTTTTGGTTTTTAATCCATAAAAATAACAGCTTCACAAATAGATCAAAATTCAATATTATATAATAAACTTATTTTTATCAAATAAAGTATAATTTCTTATCAAGAATTATAAAACTTCTATATTCGTAATTTGAGGATTTATACGTTCTTTGCAAAAACTTAAATGTGAACTACCTTACTGTTGAAAATATTGCAAAATCCTATGGCGAACTCACTTTATTTGAAGGTGTATCATTCAGTATCCATAAGGATCAAAAAATTGCCTTTGTGGCCAAAAACGGAACAGGCAAAACGTCCATTCTGAATATTTTATCCGGAAAAGACCAACCAGACACTGGACAGGTAGTGTTTAGAAAAGGGCTAAAAACGTCGTTCTTATCGCAAGATCCGGAGTTAGATCCTGAATTGACAGTCGAAGAAACCATTTTTGCTTCCGATAATCAAATCCTGAAAGTCATCAACGCCTACCATGAAGCCCTAAAACATCCTGAAGATGAAAAGGCTTACCAAAAAGCTTTTGACAATATGGATCGATTTCAAGCTTGGGATTTTGAAACCCAATACACCCAAATTCTATACAAACTCAATCTAGAAGACCTCAACCAAAAAGTAAAGCAACTCTCTGGAGGTCAGAAAAAACGCCTTGCGCTAGCCAACGTTTTAATTAATAAACCCGAACTGCTCATTCTGGACGAGCCAACCAACCACCTCGATTTAGAAATGATTGAATGGCTTGAAGACTTTTTTGCAAAAGAAAACATGACCATTTTTATGGTAACCCATGATCGTTACTTTTTAGAGCGTGTCTGTAATGAAATCATTGAATTGGATCATGGAGAAATTTTCAACTACAAGGGCAACTACTCCTATTACTTAGAGCAAAAAGAAGCTCGTGTAGAGCGTGAAGCTACCGAAACCAATAAAGCCAAGCAACTCTTTAAAAAAGAACTGAGTTGGATGCGCAGACAACCCAAAGCTCGAACCACAAAGTCTAAATCCAGAATTGACGATTTTCACGATATCAAAGCACGTGCGCATCAACGTCGTAATGACCATGAAGTGCAGTTAGAACTTAACATGGAAAGGTTAGGTAATAAAATTATTGAACTTCACAATGTCTCCAAATCCTTTGACGATTTAGTGATGCTCGATAAATTCAATTACAACTTCCAGAATGGAGAACGTGTTGGAATTATAGGTAAAAATGGAACTGGAAAATCTACCTTCCTCAACATGCTCACTGGAGCCATAAAACCAGATGGAGGTAAAATCATTCTCGGTGAAACGGTAAAGTTTGGCTACTACACGCAAAAAGGAATTGAGATTAAACCAGAGCAAAAGGTGATTGATGTAGTACGTGAGTTTGGCGATTACATTCCGCTGAAGAAGGGCAGGCAAATCAGTGCACAACAGCTACTGGAACGTTTCCTCTTCAGTAGAAAAAAGCAATACGATTTTGTTGAAAAACTTAGTGGAGGCGAACGTAAACGCTTGTATTTGTGTACAGTGCTTATTCAAAATCCTAACTTTCTAATTTTAGATGAACCCACAAATGATTTGGATATTGTTACCTTAAACGTACTTGAAAATTTCCTGTTGGATTTCCCTGGTTGTTTAATTGTAGTCTCTCACGATAGGTACTTTATGGATAAAATTGTAGATCATCTTTTTGTGTTTAAAGGCCAAGGCGTGATTGAAGATTTCCCAGGTAATTACAGCGATTACAGAGCTTATGAGGACAGTACACCTAAAGTATCGGAGACTAATGATAAAACCGAGAAACAACAATGGAAAAAGGATGACAATGTAAAACTCTCATACAATGAGCAAAAAGAACTCAACAATATTGAAAGTAAACTAAAATCCTTAGAGCACGATAAGAAAGTATTGGAAGCAAAGTTTCATGACGATAGCCTTTCTGTAGATGACATCAACGAATTGTCCCTAAAAATTCAAGAGATTATTGATAACATTGAAGAAAAGGAATTCCGTTGGATGGAACTACATGAAAAAATGGAGTCATAAAAAAGTCATTCTGACCGAAGCGAAGGAATCTTTTTAATGAGATTGCCGCGTCGTTACACTCCTCGAAATGACATTAATAATAAGCAATGTTGTACCAAATAAAACAATATCTAAAATTCCTAAAAACATCCACCAACCAACATGGTGTACACTCTCCTTTTGTGTTCGATTTGGTCACGAAATGCCTTTATAACAAAACCATTTATCCAGATTACCATAAAATTACATCTTACAAAAAGCAATTAAAACACTCGAAACAAAAACTACAGATTACCGACTTGGGTGCTGGCAGCCAAAAGTTCAAATCCAATATAAGATCAGTTTCAGACATTGCTAAACATGTTTCCATTTCTACAAAACATGCCAAGCTGCTTTATAGACTAACAACCTATTTAAAACCCAATACCATTCTTGAACTTGGTACGTCTTTAGGTGTTGCTACACAAGCCTTAAGCTTAGCTAATCCAGAAGCTAAAATTACAACCATTGAAGGCTGTCCAGAAATTTCAAAATTCTCTAAAGCTCAATTTGATAAAAGGTTGCTAGGTAATATTAACGTAAAAACAGGTGACTTTTCAGAAGTTATTCCAAACTTAACGCCAACAACATTTGACTTAATCTTTTTTGATGGCAACCATACCAAAGAAGCAACACTAACATATTTTGAAATGCTACTTCCAAAAGCCAATAACAATTCCGTTTTTATTTTTGACGACATCCATTGGTCCAAAGGCATGGCAGAAGCTTGGAACACTATTAAAAATCATCCATCAGTAACCGTTAGTATAGACACCTTTTTTTGGGGCATTATCTTTTTTAGAAAAGAACAAGCCAAAGAACATTTTGTGATAAGGGTTTAGTTGTTTAGTCGTTTAGTTTGTTATAAATTTGAATCTATAAAAAAGATGTTTATGCTCAAGCTAAACATCTTAACAACATACAACTTACATTTTCAAATGAAAATCTACACAAAAACAGGAGACAAAGGTACCACTGCCCTTTTTGGTGGCACACGTGTACCAAAGCACCATGTTCGCATTGATAGCTACGGAACCGTTGATGAACTCAACTCCCATTTGGGCCTCATTCGCGACCAAGATATAGATGCACATAGCAAATCCATGCTGCAGCTCATTCAGGATAAATTGTTTACCGTTGGAGCAATCTTAGCAACAGATCCTGAAAAAGCAATCTTAAAAAGCGGAAAGGAACGACTGAACATTCCTAAAATATCTTCAAAAGACATCGAGCTCTTAGAAACAGAAATGGATACCATGAACGAATCCTTACCACAAATGACAAACTTTGTATTGCCTGGAGGTCATCAAACGGTGTCATTCTGTCATATAGCACGTTGTGTCTGTCGCCGAGCAGAACGTTTAGCTTCAGCACTCAATGATGCCGAGCCTTTTCAACCAGAAGCACTCACCTATTTAAACCGTTTGTCTGACTATCTTTTTGTATTGGCACGAAAGTTGTCTAAAGACTTGCAAGCTGAAGAGGTAAAATGGATTCCAAATAAGAATGATTAACCCTTTGGCTAAGTAATTTAGTAACGCTGTAAGAATATTTTAGCCTAAAAAATTACAGTAAAAATGGAACGTTCTTAAAATTAATGATAAATAATTTCTTTTTTACTTGACTTTTTCAACTAAAAATTTATTTTTGCAAAAAATTAAACCCGTAAGAAATGTATTGGACTTTAGAATTAGCATCGTATTTAAG
>JAGQYS010000072.1:16311-21578 GCA_020435965.1 Flavobacteriaceae bacterium
AAAATCTTCAGTCTATTGAAGACGAAGGCGACTCTTACGATAGCATCCAAGAAATCTGGTCCGATTATCCAACAGATGAGGATTATCTTTGGAATGAAGATGAATATTAAATTTGCATCATAAACATAAAAAGTCTCTTACGAGGCTTTTTTTTTGCGTTAATTTTTCATTTAAACTAACAACAAATAGTATCTTTGTTTGCCTTTTCAAACAGAGGTTAAAAAACATAATATAATGAGTATTTTAAATTCAGTACTTAAAGTTTTCGTTGGAGACAAATCCAAACAAGACGTAAAGGCCATCATGCCTATCGTTAATCAAATAAAATCCTTTGAGTCGCAACTAGAAAGTTTGTCGCATGATGAACTTAGAGCAAAAACTTTAGAGTTTAAGTCTAAAATAGCCGATGCTCGAAAAAGCATCGAAGACCATATAGCAAAACTTCAAGAAGAAGCTGATGCCTCCGAAGATATTGATAGAAAAGAAGACATCTATACGGAAATTGATAGCTTAAAGGACAACTCCTATAAAGCCACTGAAGCAGTACTCAATGACATTTTACCAGAAGCCTTTGCTGTGGTTAAGGAAACTACAAAACGATTTGTCGCCAATGAAACCCTTACGGTTTCTGCTTCAACTTACGACAGAGAACTTTCAGGGTTAAAAACATACGTTACATTAGATAATGACAAAGCTATTTGGGCCAATTCTTGGGACGCTGCTGGTAAACCCATTACTTGGGACATGGTGCATTATGATGTACAACTTATTGGTGGTGTTGCCATGCACCAAGGTAAAATTGCCGAAATGCAAACTGGTGAAGGTAAAACCTTAGTAGCAACACTTCCTGTATATCTCAATGCTTTAACTGGACGTGGTGTGCACTTGGTAACCGTTAACGATTATTTGGCAAAACGCGATAGCGCATGGATGGCTCCTATTTTTGAGTTCCATGGTTTAAGTGTAGATTGTATTGATTACCACCAACCTAATTCTCCAGCACGTAAAAAAGCATATAATGCTGATATTACCTATGGAACCAACAACGAATTTGGTTTTGACTACTTACGTGATAACATGGCACATTCACCAGACGATCTGGTGCAACGACCTCACCATTATGCAATTGTAGATGAGGTGGATTCTGTATTGATTGATGATGCTCGTACACCTTTAATCATCTCAGGACCAATTCCGCAAGGCGATCGTCATGAATTTAATGAGTTAAAACCTAAAGTAGAATCGATAGTAAGTGTACAGCGCAAGTATTTAACAGGCGTTTTAGCAGAAGCTAAAAAACTAATTGCTGAAGGCGATAGCAAAGAAGGTGGTTTCCAATTACTGCGTGTTTTTAGAGGAATGCCTAAAAATAAAGCACTTATCAAGTTTTTAAGTGAGGAAGGTGTTAAGCAACTGCTTCAAAAGACCGAAAACTTTTACATGCAAGACAACAACCGTGAAATGCCAAAGGTTGATGCAGAGCTTTACTATGTAATAGATGAAAAAAACAATCAAATAGAACTTAGTGACAAAGGTGTAGAATTTCTCTCTGGTGATGACGATCCTGACTTTTTCGTCATGCCTGAAATGGGGACAGAAATTGCTAAAATAGAAAAGCAAGGCTTATCTTCTGAAGAAGAAGCCAATCTTAAAGAAGACCTATTTAGAGACTTCGGAGTAAAATCGGAACGTATTCACACTTTAAACCAATTGCTTAAAGCCTATGCTTTATTTGAAAAAGACATACAATATGTAGTCATGGACAATAAAGTAATGATTGTTGATGAGCAAACTGGACGTATTATGGATGGTCGTCGTTATAGCGACGGATTGCACCAAGCCATTGAAGCCAAAGAAAATGTAAAAATTGAGGCTGCAACACAAACCTTTGCTACCATTACGCTTCAAAATTACTTTAGAATGTATCGCAAACTTGCAGGTATGACAGGTACTGCTGTTACTGAAGCTGGCGAATTTTGGGAAATATACAAATTGGATGTGGTTGAAATCCCTACCAACAGACCAATTGCACGTGACGATAGAGAAGATTTGGTGTACAAAACCAAGCGTGAAAAGTACAATGCTGTTATTGATGAAGTGACAAAACTTTCTGAGGAAGGTCGCCCTGTTTTAATTGGTACAACTTCTGTAGAGATTTCAGAGTTGTTAGGTAAAATGCTTAGCATTAGAAAAATACCTCACAATGTATTAAACGCTAAGCAGCACAAAAAAGAAGCTGATATTGTTGCCGAAGCTGGTAATTCAGGCCAAGTGACTATTGCTACAAACATGGCTGGTCGTGGTACAGATATTAAACTTAGTGATGAAGTCAAGGCTTCTGGTGGTTTAGCTATAGTAGGTACAGAACGCCATGATTCGCGTCGTGTAGACAGGCAGCTACGTGGTCGTGCTGGACGACAAGGAGATCCAGGAAGCTCGCAATTTTATGTATCGCTCGAAGATAATTTAATGCGTTTGTTTGGTAGTGAGCGAATTGCCAAAATGATGGATAGAATGGGACTTAAGGAAGGTGAAGTGATACAGCACTCCATGATTTCAAAATCTATTGAGCGTGCACAGAAAAAGGTAGAAGAAAACAACTTTGGTGTTCGTAAACGATTATTAGAATATGACGATGTGATGAACGCTCAGCGTGAAGTGGTTTACAAGCGTCGATACAATGCCCTGTTTGGTGAACGTCTTGGTGTTGACTTGGCCAATATGATTTTTGACACTTCTGAAATCATAGCTCAAACCAACAAAGAAGCTAACGACTTTAAAAACTTTGAGTTTGAACTGATTCGTTATTTCTCAATGAGTTCTCCAATTACTGAAGCCGAATTTAGTAAAATGGATGCTAAAGCTTTAGCTTCAAAAGTATATAACACTGCTTTTAACCATTACAAAGACAAGATGACCAGAAATGCAGATTTAGCATTTCCTGTCATTCAGAATGTGTACGAAACCCAGCGAGATAAATTCAAACGTATCGTTGTTCCATTTACTGATGGCGTTAAAACACTACAAGTCATTACAGACTTGGAAAAAGCCTATGAATCTGGCGGAAAGCAATTGGTCACAGATTTTGAAAAGAACATCTCATTAGCCATTATTGACGATGCTTGGAAAACACATCTTCGTAAAATGGATGAATTGAAACAATCGGTTCAATTGGCTGTACATGAGCAAAAAGATCCTTTATTGATTTATAAGTTTGAATCGTTTGAGCTCTTTAAATCAATGATTGACCAAGTGAATAAAGATGTGATTTCGTTTTTGTTTAAAGGTGAAATACCACAAGAAACTGCCAATGTAATTCAGGAAGCACGTGCAAGACGTCGTGAAAACGTTCAGACCACTAAAGAAGAAATTCAAAATATGGATGAGCGTGCAGCTCAAGCCAGACAAGCAGGCAATACTCAGCGCCAGCAACAAGTGGTTGAAACTATAGTAAGAGAGCGACCAAAAATTGGACGTAACGATCGTGTAACGATTAAAAATGTGATGAGTGGCGAAAACAAAACCCTTAAATACAAACAAGCAGAACCTTTGATTACCAAAGGTGACTGGGTTTTAGTTGATGATTAATAATTCCTAAGAAAGCAGGAATCTTATAATAGTTAAATCCTAAAGTTTAAATCGCTTTAGGATTTTTTTATTTGCAATGATGACATTTTGTAAACATAACGATGTTTGGGTATAACCAAAAAAAGAATAATTATGTACTCTATTAAAAACAAAAAACTATTTTTCACCATTTGCCTTTTATGTTTAACATTATCCTTATGTGCACAAGAATTTACGTTTGGTGCCAAAGCCGGAATTAATATTTCGAGTATAAACTTTGAAGACTCTAACTACGACACAAAATCTGTTATTGGAGTCAATATTGGTCTTATTGGCAATATTGGTGTTAATGAGAAATTTTCCATCCAGCCCGAATTGCTTTTTTTAACTGGAGGAAACAAATGGTCGTATGACTTTGGTAATTCAACTGATATTTCAACTTCGGCTAATAATAGAGCCATAAACGCAGTAAATGAGGGAAAAGTAAAAACCTCATATATATCGATACCAGTGCTAATTCAATATAAAATCACGGAACAGTTTTTCGCGGAAGCTGGTCCGCAATACAATATTTTGCTGTCCATAAAGCAATCCATTAACAATGGCGAAAACGAAGACATTAAAGAGTATTATAAATCTGGAACTTTTGGTATAGGTATTGGCCTAGGATATGATTTAGCTTCACTTTTGCCTGGTTTAAAGGCTGGGCTAAGGTATACAGCAGATTTAACTAAAATGAATGATGATGATGTTTCTGCCCAAAGCCTTAAAGCCAACATGTTTCAAATAGGTGCATCTTATATTTTTGGGAAATAAAGAAAAGCAAAAACCTTTATATAAAACAAAGAACTTTAATTGTTTGCAATTAAGGTTCTTTTTTTATTGCATCACAATAGTACTGTATTTTGCATTAATAACAATGGTCTTGCCACTGCTTAAGTTTCCTGTTGTAAAGGAAGATGTATTGTCTTTGTCTGTTTTCTTTGGGTGCTTTAAATGGGAGCGACTACCTTGATACTGTAGGCTATATTCTGATTTTGGCAATTTAATATGAGCATCGCTGTTTTCTAAAACAATATTCAAATTGTTGAAGGTATCCATGATATTATGGATGACCAAGTTTCCAAAACTGCCATTAATTACTGAGTTGCCTTTTAAGTAATCAATATTAATATCTGACGAATTGGAGTGCAACATTAAAGTATTAACATTTTTAAGCAAGGCATCATCAACGTATCTAAGCTTTAATTCGCCAGCGTCCCAATTATTAACCAGTACTGGAGAATAAGCAGCATTGATGGAAGTGTTACTTCCATCAATGCGATCTGCCAATAAACTTGAGTGTGATAAATCTGCTTTAAGGTTATAAATTACCGAAGCAAATTTAAGTTCGCCATGTCTAACATTTACCTTTAACTTAGTGTCTTTAGGCATTTTTATTTTTATGGTCTTTTTTACCTTGTTATTTCTTTTTTCAAGCTCTTCAAAACGCTTTTCAAGTTCATCTTCTTTACCATCCCATTCTTTTTCAAATGCTTTCATGCGCTCTTCAATGACTTTGCCTTTTTCTTCCCAATCCTTTCCGAATTTTTCACCAAACTCTTCGCCCCATTTTTCCATTACGTCACTGAATTTTTTTTCTTATTCATCTACCTCTTCTAGCCAGCGGTCCACTTGCTTAACGGTAACGTTAGTACAGT
>JAGQYS010000073.1 GCA_020435965.1 Flavobacteriaceae bacterium
ACCAGCAATTTTTTATATACGGTGTTGGCAACAGTATTTTTTTATTATTCAGTTCGGCTTTAACTTTATTCCATTAGTTTTTTGAAATAATTTGAAATCGTTGTGTCTTTGTTAGGCGACATTATTAAACTCATTGTTTTTTGAGTGATTGTGTCAAAATCAGATTGAGTAAATTGTCCTTTAAAGCTCTCCGAATAAAATTCTCCGATAACCTCAAAAATAGCTTTTAATTCCTCTTTTGATAATGGACCTTGGTTATTTTCAAATTTAGTTTTCTTTACACTTTCCATAAACTGTGCGGCAACGAATGCTCCTGCTTCTAATGCCGAATCTTTATCTATTTCATTTTTTTCTGCCAGTTTTGAAATTGTCATATGCAAGTCCAATGATATAGGCATTTTCATTTGTTCTTTGATACTTTCCATAATTTATTGTTCCATTGTAAAAATTGCCATTAATCTTTGAGGTGCTAAACGGTCTAACCATTGATGAGAATTGTTGGTTGGAAAAACTCCAGATGGTTGAGAACGAAGTTTAAACGCAGAAACAGGATTGCCATCCAATTCAGTTTGTTGAAGTCTTGTCAAAGGATTGAAAAAGTCTAAACCTTCTTTTTCTTTTGTAAATGTTTGCATTGTTCCGTCAAATGCTTTTACCATTTCAAAATCAATTCCGTTGGCTTTGTACAAGTCCACGTCTTCATTACCAACTGCTTGTAAAAGACTATCCATTGAAAAAGCTCCAATCATAATATCAATTTCTCTTTTAAAGTTGAAAGTTTTGAAGTTTCCAAAATCAACTTGAGATTTTAGACTGTTAAATTCGTTAGGAATAATTATTTGGTCATTTTCGACAAGTCCAAGAGTTTTGTACATTAAACCAAAAGGTGATTGAAGCATAATCTCAATATTTCGAGTACCAACATCATTTAGTTTGTTGCGAATAGGTAAGTCGGTTTCAATCGGTAGAATGTCGGTTTTTGATGTTCTATTTTTCCAAATATCATCAATGTTTGTTTTTGAAAATGCTTCTATAAAGCATTCTTTCATAAAATCATCCATAAGCTTTTAAAATGGTAATGTGTCGAGATATATATTTTCTTTCGTTTCTCTGACTTCGATTGATAAACGGGAATATTTATGAATTTTGTCGTAAAAATTTAAGTAATAATTTCTCTGATTATTTATTCTTTTTTCGTGTTCTATTTTGAATGTAAGTTGTCCTTCCGAACATTGTTTTGTACAACTAACCATATGTTTGAAAAAACTATAAAATCTTGTTTTGTTTGGCATTCCAGTCAGAACGTTTTTTGACATCAGAAAAGGAATAAATGATTTTGTATCGTAATTCACACACGAATTAATCAATTCAGTCCTAATTTTTTCTATGCTGTAAATTCGTTCCGTATTAATGCCAACACGTAAATAAGTCTGTATTTACGCAATTCAAATCTAAAGTAATAAATTTTTGATAACCTACACTATGATTTATGTAGTTAAATTTTTTAATACATTTATTATGTATAACAATTTTAATATATTTGTAAAGTATGTTATACAAAACAACCGTATGGATTTAACCAAGTACACATTTAAACCATCTAGGCATAGAAACAAAAATATTATCCTTATTCAGTTTCCATTCGACCAGAATTTAATTGCTGCACTTCGCAAAAGATTTCCTTCAGCTAAATGGAGCGCTTCTAAAAAATCTTGGTATTTACCAGACTTACCTGTAGTTAGAAAAGCTATTCAAATGCAAGAAAAGAATAGCGTCGCTGTCAAGGTAAAATCAATACATCCATTAAATCAGCAAGCGTATTTAGATCTTAACAAGCAGTTAACTCTAAAAAAGTACAGCCTAAGTACTAAACGCATTTACTTAGCCGAATTTAAGCACCTGTTAACACTACTCGACGATTATTATGTTGGTAATCTCAACCCAAAACGACTTAAAGATTATTTTTTATACTGCCTTAAAGTTGAGAAAATGAGTGAGCGTAAAATGAATGGTAAAATAAACGCTATTAAATTTTTCTTTGAGCAGGTGTTGCACAGACCAAAAATGTTTTTTGATATCCCAAGACCAAAAAAGCCACAAACATTACCAAAAATGCTCAGTAAAACTGAAGTTAAGAAGCTTTTTAGAGTGACCACTAACCTTAAGCATCGAGTAGCCCTTCAGTTATGTTATGGTATGGGTTTGCGTGTTTCTGAAGTGGTTAACATTAAAATTGTTGATGTAGATAGCAAACGAATGGTATTGCATGTAAGAGGAGCTAAGGGTAAGAAAGATAGATACGTTCCGTTACCAAACAGCATTTTACCACAGCTTAGGGAGTATTACTTAACATTTAGACCAAAAGTATATTTGTTTGAGGGTCAGTATGGAAATGCTTATGCCAAATCGAGTTTACAACAAGTGTTTAGATTTGCTATGAAAAAAGCTAATATTAACAAAGAGATTGGTATTCATGGACTTCGCCATTCGTACGCTACACATTTGTTGGAATCTGGAGCAGATATGCGATTTATTCAGGAATTACTTGGGCATAATTCTATTAAAACAACTCAAGTATATACTAAAGTGACTCCTCGCAGCACATCTAAAATTAAAAGCCCCTTGGATAGTTTATAAAAAAGTGGGTAAAAGCCCTCTTTTTTATAAGTAATTACTCTGCAACTTCCTCCATAGTATGATATACGTTTTGTACATCATCATCTTCCTCAAGCTTTTCCAGTAGTTTTTCAACATCAGCTGCAGCTTCTGCATCTAGTTTTTTAGTCACTTGAGGTATGCGCTCAAATCCTGAGGAGAGGATTTCTATATTATTGTCTTCTAAGTAAGCTTGTATTTTTCCAAAACTTTCAAAAGGTGCATAAACCATGACGCAGGTTAACTCGTTTCCATCTGCATCTTCTTCTGTGTCTTCAAACACTTCTTCAACACCAAAATCAATAAGTTCTAATTCTAACTCTTCTAAATCCAAGCCATCACCATTCACCTTAAAATTGCAAGTATGGTCAAACATAAACACCACAGAACCAGAAGTCCCTAAACTACCATCGCATTTATTGAAATAGCTTCTTACATTGGCAACAGTACGTGTATTATTGTCAGTTGCAGTTTCTACCAAAACAGCAATGCCATGTGGAGCATAACCTTCAAAAATAACTTCCTTATAATCACCTTGATTTTTATCGCTCGCACGTTTTATGGCACGCTCAATATTGTCCTTTGGCATGTTTACAGATTTTGCATTCTGAATCACTGCACGAAGCCTGGAGTTGCTATCAGGATCAGGACCTCCTTCCTTTACTGCCATGACAATGTCTTTTCCAATACGAGTAAAGGCCTTGCTCATTGCAGACCATCGTTTCATTTTACGTGCTTTACGAAATTCAAAAGCTCTTCCCATAATTTAAAAATGTAGAATTTGTTATTACGACAAAAATAATAATGCTATTTACAAAAACAAACTATTCTTCAACTTCAACAATAGCCTCGATAGCTTGAGCCAATTTAAAATCTTTTTCGGTAACGCCATTGGCACTATGTGTAGATATTGAAATGGTAAGTACATTGTACACATTAGTCCAGTTTGGATGATGATTTAAAGCTTCACACTCAAAAGCAATTCTGCTCATAGCACTAAAGCAATCTTTAAAGTTTTCGAATTCAAATTCAGCATGTATAGCATCATCATAGTAATCCCAATCAGGGAAGTGTAGCATGCGTTTTTCTATTTCTTCAGAAGAAAGTTTTGACATAATATGTTTATTTTTTATTGATTTTAAATGTAATGAATTAAAGTGCACAAATCAATTAAACTTCCAATTCCTGTAAAATTTCGATGCTCTTTATTTGTAAATGCTTTGGGAGTTTATTGTCTTTTGGCAGTACAGCTAAATAACGTTCGTCGTTTGTAGTGTAAACATGTTTATAGATGGGTTTGTAATTGCCTAAAGATTTAATAATGTCGCTAATAAAGTCATCGTGATGCACCAAGTCTGTACTTCCCAAATGAAACACACCATATTTGTTTTGGTTAATGATGTAATGGATTTGCTGTGTCAGTTTGTTATCTGAAGTAACGTTCATAACCAGATTTGGAAACACTTCAATTGGTAATTTTTCTTTGAGTAATAATTTGATATCCTCAACACGAGGTGAACAAGCACCAAAAACCATGGGAAGTCTTAAAATAGTGACTTTCATTTTTGGTAAGCGAAGGAGCATATTCTCGATTTTTATCTTG
Organism: Flavobacteriaceae bacterium; assembly: GCA_020435965.1. Taxonomy (GTDB): domain Bacteria; phylum Bacteroidota; class Bacteroidia; order Flavobacteriales; family Flavobacteriaceae; genus CAJQLB01. The sequence goes on from JAGQYS010000073.1 coordinate 4,259, forward strand.
AAATGGCCATAAACACTATTGCTCAAGGTTTTGTCATACTCATAACTTGGAAACTTGCTGTACGCATCAAACACATTGGCTGAAGACAGAAAAATGAGTCGTGCTTTATTTTGCAATATATATTCTGAAATATGTTGATGTGCTATAATTTGCGCTGAAAAATCACCACGCAAAGCCGAAATGATAACGGTTGGTTTTACTGCATTTAAAATTTCAAACACATCATCTTCTTCAATGTTGTATTGAAAGAAATGTTGATTGTTTTCAAACGCCTTATTGTTGGTATTGTAAGTGCCAAAAGTCCTGAAATAGGAGCAGAGTTCTTTGTAGATAGCATTGCCTATAAAGCCACTTGCTCCTAAAATTAGAATTCTTGCTTTTTGTTTTATTTGAGGCATGGATGTTTAAAAAATAGAGAGTTTGGTCTTGGTTGTAAATTGCTCGAGTGCTTTCATTCCTAATAATGAATTTCCTCTTTCATTTAATCCTGGAGACCATGTTGTTATGGTGAAATGATTTGGGAGCAAAGCGATGATACCACCACCAACACCACTTTTCCCTGGTAAGCCAACTTCGAATGCGAATTCACCAGCTTCATCGTAAAAACCACAAGTAAGCATGATGGCATTGATACGTTTTGCCTGACTTGAAGTTAAGCGTTCTTTTTGCTGCAAACATTTCCCATGATTTGCGAACATAAAAAAGGCATTGGATAATTGCTCACAAGTCATCTCAATAGAACATTGATGAAAGTATAAATCCAACACTTCGTCTACATCATTTTCTAAGTTATTATAGGCTTTTAAAAGATTTGCAGCAGCATAATTTCCAAAACCTGTAAGGCGTTCAGACTTTGCGACAGTGTAATTGAAGTCTATGGTTTTATCATTGGCTAAATCACGTACATAATCCAAAAAAACTTGTTTTGGGTTTTTAAAGTGCGACACCATCATGTCAGCAACCACAATAGCTCCAGCGTTAATAAAAGGATTTCTTGGAATGCCATTTTCCAATTCTAAAAGTGATAAGTGATTGAAAGGGTTTCCAGAAGGCTCTACATCCATACGTTCCCAAATAGTATCTTTGTGAATTGGCAGCATTAAGGCCAACGACAATGCTTTTGAAATACTTTGAATGGAAAACGGAACGTTCCAATCTCCTGTTGCATAAGAATTTCCATTGATATGTTTGACATGGATACCAAATTGTTGAGGATTAATATTAGACAACTCAGGAATGTAAGAAGCTACTAAACCTCTGTTTACATCATGCTTTATGTCCTTATGAATATCCTCGATAACATTTTGGAAATCTATCATGTACTAACCTTTATAGAAAGGCAGTTTTACAACGGTTGCTGGAACTGCATTTTTTCTGATTTGTATGTTTATTTTACTACCAATTTCTGTAAATACAGTTGGTACATAACCTAGACCTATACCAATACCTAAACTAGGGCTCATGGTACCAGACGTAACTTCGCCGATTTTATGTCCATTACCATCAACAATATCGTAACCATGACGCGGAATGCCACGTTCGTCCAATTCAAAAGCTACTAATTTACGTTCTGGTCCACGACGTTTTTGGTCTTCTAGAGCTTCGGAATTTGTAAACTCTTTAGTAAATTTCGTAATCCAACCTAAACCAGCTTCAATAGGAGAGGTAGTATCGTCTATATCATTTCCGTAAAGGCAATAACCCATTTCAAGACGCAAAGTATCACGTGCTGCTAAACCAATAGGTTTAATGCCATAAGCTGCACCAGCTTCAAATACCTTGTCCCAAACTTGTTTCACTTCACTGTTTTTACAATAAATTTCAAAGCCACCACTTCCAGTATAACCTGTTGCAGAGATGATAACATGCTCAATTCCTGCAAAATCACCTACAATAAAGTTATAGAACTTTATTTCAGATAAATCATGACTTGAAAGGCTTTGCATCGCTTCAATAGCCTTTGGTCCTTGAATTGCCAAAAGCGAATAATCTTCAGATAAATCACGCATTTCTGCACCAATATCATTTTTGGATTGTATCCAGTTCCAATCTTTTTCAATATTACTTGCGTTAACAACAAGCAGATAAGTTTCTTCTTTTACTTGATACACAATCAAATCATCAACAATACCTCCATTATCATTTGGCATACAGCTGTATTGTGCTTTTCCGATTGAAAGCTTACTAGCATCGTTACTTGTCACTTTTTGAATTAAAGCCAATGCATTTGGACCTTCAATTAAAAATTCTCCCATGTGAGAAACATCAAACACACCAACACCATTTCTAACGGTTTCGTGTTCTATGTTTACACCTTCATATTGAACTGGCATGTTATAGCCAGCAAAAGGCACCATTTTTGCTCCAAGGGCTTCGTGAGTAGAAGTTAATGCTGTATTTTTCATCTGTAGTAAAATAAATTTTAGTGTCACAAAACTACGTAAATTTTATGTTATACTATTTATAAAATTGCCTTTTAAATAGTTTCAAGAAAGAATGATATTTAAAGTAAATAAATACTTAGTATTTTGGTTTTAAAATGTAAGAATTAACAGCAACCGAATCTATTTTTTGTCTTGAAAAATACACAGGAAAATATTGATCTTTAGCCCAAGGCTCAAACAAATTACTGTAAAATGGACTATCAGGATCTCCAGATTGCCCTGGAGCATTGGTGCCAATAGCAGCATCCCAATTTCCTGTGTTTACAATAATTCTAAACGAAGCACCACTACTTTGATTGTTATTGCCACCTGTTGAACCAGGCGTGTATGAGTTGCCACCACGAGGCATTGGTCCTAAATCCAATTTGTTTTTTGTTGCTTCATCAACTGTGCTACTGAGCGCATGTGCCATATAAGAATGCTTGAATTTTTCTTGTCCATATTGCCATTTGCTCATGTCAGGACCAAGATTGGTTTCTAATTGGGCTACAGCATTTTCAAAAGCATCTTTTAAGAATAAATTCCTGCTATGCGTTGCATTGGTTTCGAAGTTTGAATCTGGATTTTCTATAAAATCGATAATGGTTTTCATCTGAAAATAAAGAATATTATTATTGACTGCTTCAGGAATAAAATATTTTCGTGCTGATATTTTTATTTCGTTTTCCCAAGCCACATAAATGGCAGCTTCAATGGAATTTGGCTCTAACCTGTAATCCCAATTGGATAAAAGTTTTTGAGCTTCGGCATTTTTCCCAAGCATGGATAAATCTCTTAAATAAGGCACTAGAGTTCTTGCTGGAATAGAGAGATAATCTACTTGCAAGGCTTTCATATCTTCCATGTTCATTTTTTTGCCAGAACTTAACACTTCATTTACGCGTTCACCACGATAAGGATCAGACCAAGAGTAGCCAATAGCATTCCAATGTGTGTAATCCTTTGGTGTTACATTTTCATTTGCTGTTGCAATAAAGCCTTTTTCTGGATTGTAAGCATGTGGTTTTTCGATAATAGGTAAGTAACTATCCCATTCATAGCTGCCATCTCCTGGAACTGGGACCAAACCACTAAAATTATTTCTAATAGGAGCAATGCCAACTGCTTGCCAACCTATATTTCCTTCTTTATCTGCCCAAATCATGTTTTCACCTGGAATGTGGCTGTAGTTACAAGCTTCGCGAAATTCTTCCCAAGTTTTTGCTTGATCCATTCGTAATGAGGCTAGGTAAGGAGAACCTCCAGGCTCCAACCAAGCACAGCGCACAGCATAGGCTTTTAAATTTTCTTTATCAATGTATGCTACTGGACCATGTTGCGTATAAAACAAATCAACACTGACGTCGTCCTGATTTTTAACTTTTATGGTTTCTGAAATGACATTCATATCTACCCAATTGTCTTTGTATTTGTATTGGTTTGGATTTTCTGGATTTAAATCATACACATAAAGGTCTTCGCCATCAGTTTCAAAAACAGTGAGTCCCCAGGCTCCATATTCGTTATGACCAATGGAAATTCCTGGAATTTCTGGTTCTCCACCACCAATAACATTCCATCCAGGAGCTACTAAATGAGCCATATAGCGTAACGATGGCACAGCAATGCGACGATGCGGATCGTTTGCCATATACGTGTTTCCATCTTCCATAAGGTCACCACTCACCACCCAATTGTTACTTCCAATTGCTAAGGAATCGTTGTCTGTTTCGTTCATTTGAAGTAATGCTGTTGCACTTTCTATTTTTCTAAATTCTGGAATAACATCTTCTGGCTGGAATTTTACAGTTTGCCTGTAAGCATGATAGAGTTCTAAAATGTCATGATTTAAAAGATCACCATTTATTTTTGGATCTAAGTTGATGTCTGGATCTTTTGGGTGAAACCAAGTTAATTTCTTTACACGTTCGGAACCTATTTTTGCAACTGCACGTCCAATTTGAAGTTCTTCGTCAATATTTCCTAAAAGACCTTGATGTCTGGATATAACCACATCAGGTGTCCATTTTTCTGGTTTAATGTTGAGTAGTTTAAATTCAATAGGCAGATTTTCAGGTGTTTTTAATATGTCGTCAATATAAGCGTTTACGCCATTTGTATAAGAAGTAATGATCTCTTCGCCATCGTCGTGATAATGATTCATTTCTGTGGTCATATCGCCACGAAATTTAAAAAGCCGTGTTCCAATATCTCGTTTGAGTTCTCGTTCTCCTAAAATTTCTGCAACGGTTCCAGTGGCTTGTCGTCTCCAGATTTCAAACTGAAATAAGCGATCTTTAGCTGCAGCATAACCTTGCGCAAAGAACAGGTCTTTTTGATTCTTGGCATATATATGGTTAATTCCCCATTGATCTCTAATAATTTCAACAGGTTCTGTTAATCCTTGAATTTGTAAATGATCATCTTCAGTTTTTGACTTTTTACAGGAAATAAAAAGTAAGCTAACAGATAAAATAAAAATGAATAAGGGTTTGGTTGGTTTCAATTGAAATAGCATTATTTAATATTTTGAATAAATAAGCTAATTTCAACGAAGTAGAATGAGGAAATACTAAGGTACTATTTTTTAATGATTACTTTTTAAAAAGGTCTTTAATTCACTATAATCTTTTATTTTGATTGAAGTTTTTTGCTTATTCATTACTGATTGAATTTGCTCAGGTAATTCAACTTTAGATTGAATAACCTCTTCCACAACATCTAAGAATTTTGTTGGATGTGCAGTTTCTAAAAACACACAATGATGCTCTGGGTTGGTTTTCAAAAATGCTTTAGCACCAAGGTAACCAACTGCGCCATGAGGATCAGCTACATAGTTGAAATCCTTATAAATTTCTAACATTGCTTTTTTAGTTTCAGCATCTGAAAAACTATATGATGAAAGATTATTTTGAAGAAGGCCGAAATCATTTTTATAAATTTCTTGTATTCTCACAAAATTGCTCGGATTCCCAACATCCATGGCATTACTAATAGTTTGTACCGAAGGTTTTGGATTATAGTTTTTGGTTTTTAAATATTCTGTAACCACATTATTTTTGTTGTTTGAAGCAACAAAATGCTTGATTGGCAAACCTAGTTGCTGAGCCATCATTCCAGCACAAATATTACCAAAATTGCCACTTGGCACAGAAAACACAATGTTTTTAAATTTCTTTTTTAATTGTTTGTAAGCAAACATAAAATAAAACATTTGAGGCAACCAGCGTGCTACATTAATTGAATTTGCTGATGTTAATTGCATTTTGCTCGTTAATTCCTCATCTAGAAACGCACGTTTTACCATATCTTGACAGTCATCAAAAACGCCATCAACTTCTAAGGCAGTAATGTTTTGACCTAAAGTTGTCAACTGTTTTTCTTGTATATCACTTACTTTTCCACTAGGATAGAGGATAACCACATTTACGCCTTTTACTCCAAGAAATCCATTAGCAACAGCGCCTCCTGTGTCTCCAGAAGTTGCAACCAAAACGGTTATTTCTTGACTGTTGTTCTTGTTGAAATAACCTAAACACCTAGCCATAAAGCGCGCACCAACATCTTTAAAAGCCATGGTTGGACCATGAAATAATTCTAAGGTTGATATTTTTTCGTTTAACTGAACAATAGGGAATTCAAAGGACAAAGTCTCTTCAACGATCTTTTTCAATTCTGCCTCAGGTATTTCAGGAAGTATAAATTGTTTAATGGTTTCGTATGCAATTTCAGCATTTGATAAGTGCTCTAAATTTTCAAAAAAATCTTTGGGTAAAGGTGTTATGCTTTTAGGAAAATACAAACCTCTGTCTGGAGCCAGTCCTTTTACAACAGCTTCTTTAAACGATGCAATTGGTGCTTTTTTATTTAGAGAATAGTAGTTCATAATGGATTATGATTTGAGGATTTTTATGCCTTTTATATTAATGTCAGAAACAAATGTATTGAATTCTATATTTGTTTTAGAGTAAACCATTTGCATAGCATTTTCAACTTTTAAAGCTGTTTCTTTACCTTGACTTAATGCAAAAATAGAAGGTCCAGAACCTGAAATAGCACAACCTAGTGCTCCAGCTTCCAATGCAGCAAATTTCACATCGTCAAAATGAGGAATGAGTTGTTTTCTGAAAGGCTCAACAATGATGTCTTGCAGTGACCTGTGAATTAATTTATAATCACTCGTATGCAAAGCATGTATTAGACTCCCAACGTTTGCCCATTGCGCAGTGGCATCTTTTAAAGATACTTGTTTTGGTAAAATTTCACGAGCATCTGATGTTTTTATTTCAATTTGAGGATGAATTAAAGTTGCATAGAGTTCAGATGGTTTAGGAATTTGTAAGATATCTAATGGCAACGTGCTTTTAACCAAAGTAAATCCTCCAAAAATTGCAGGTGCTAAATTATCGGCATGTTCGCTTTTGCTCGATAAGGCTTCGCCTTTCATGGCAAAATAGGTGAGCTGTGTTTTATTGTATGGTTTACCCAACAACTCATTCATGCCAAAAACACTACCAACAGCACTTGCAGCACTACTACCAATACCGCTTCCAGGTTTGATGTTTTTGTATATCTCTATTTCAAAACCACAATCTGGATTAATGTTTTCATACATGGACAAGGCTGAAACTCCAGCAACGTTTTTATTGGCTTCATAAGGCAAATCATAACCTTCAATATGTGTTATTCTAATACCCTTCTCACTAACTTTTCTAATCACCATTTCATCACCTTTGTTGTCTAAGCAAAAACCAAGAACATCAAAGCCACAAGCTACGTTAGCAACTGTTGCAGGCGAAAATATCTTTATTTCTTTCTTCATATTCATTTGCCGCAAAAGCGGTAATCTAATTACTTGCGATTTTTATAATATCGGCAAATAAACCTGAGGCTGTAACATCTGCACCAGCGCCAGCACCTTTAACAATAAGAGGTTGCTCAGGATAACGCTCTGTGAAGAACATAACAATATTGTCTTTGCCTTTTAAATTATAGAATGGATGACCTTCAGGAATTTCTCTTAACCCAACTTTAGCTTTTCCTTTGCTGAATTCAGCTACATATTTGAGTTGACAGTTATTTGCTTTAGCTGAAGCATATAATTTTTGAAAATGAGCTTCATCTTTAATTAAAGAATCGTAAAAATCATCAACCGAATTGCTTTCAAGGTTGGCTTGTGTTAAAAAGGGTTCTATTTCAACATCATCAATTTCCATAACATTGCCATTTTCTCTCGCAAGAATCAGTATTTTTCTAGCGACATCAATACCACTTAAATCTATTCTTGGGTCTGGCTCTGTGTACCCTTCAAATTGAGCTTGTTTTACAGTATCATGAAAATTTTTCTTATCGCTAAAATTATTAAAGACAAAGTTTAAGCTTCCAGATAAAACAGCTAGAACGCTTGTCACTTTATCACCTGAAGTGACGAGATTTTTGAGTGTATTGATGATTGGTAATCCAGCTCCAACGTTGGTTTCGTATAGAAAAGGTGCATTGTATTTTAAAGCTAATTCTTGTAAATGTTTGTAGTTGTTATAATCGCCAGAGCAAGCAATTTTATTACAAGCAACAACTGCAATATTTTTATTTAAATAATCTGCGTACATGTTTGAAACCGCTTCACTTGCAGTAACATCAACAAAAATACTGTTGCGAAGGTTCATTTCAATGGCTTTTTCATAAAAACCCTTGATACTTGATTTTGGAGCATAATTAAATTCTGACACCCAATTATTTAGGTCAAAACCTTTAGTGTTAAAAATCATTTTGCGTGAATTGGAAATACCAACAATACGTAAATCAATTTTAAGATTTTTCTTCAAGTAACTTTGCTGCTGTTGAATTTGATCAATCAATTTTTCACCAACATTTCCAATACCAGTAATGAATAAATTTATTTGTTTGGTACGTACTTCAAAAAAGCGTTCATGTATTGTATTTAAAGCTTTCTTTACATCTTTTTTAGAAATTACAACAGATATATTTCGTTCAGATGCACCTTGTGCAATGGCTCTAATGTTGACATTGTTTTTTCCTAAAGCACTAAACATTTTACCACTAATTCCTTGATGATTTCTCATGTTGTCACCTACTATAGCCACAATAGCGAGATCTTTCTCAACAATTATTGGATCAATTTTGTGTAGCGATATTTCATTTTCAAAAGCCTTATCAATAGCCACTTTAGCAGCATTAGCATCTTTTTCAGAAATCCCTATACAAATTGAATGCTCTGACGATGCTTGCGTAATTAAAATGACATTTATTTTTTCGTTTGATAAGGTTTCAAACAATCGCTTAGAAAACCCAGGAATACCAACCATACCATTACCTTGAAGTGTAAGTAATGCAATATTGTCTATATTACTAATGCCTTTCACTGCGAGACTTGTTCCGTTAGTGCTTTCTTTTGAAATATAAGTTCCAGAATCTTTAGGAGCCATTGTGTTTTTTATGACTATAGGGATGTTTTTATCTAATACAGGCTGAACAGTAGGTGGATATAACACTTTGGCACCAAAATGAGATAATTCAACAGCTTCCTGATACGATAGCCTTTCAATTGGTTTAGCTTGTTTTACTAATTTTGGGTTGGTGGTGTACATACCACTAACATCAGTCCAAATTTGAAGTTCTTCAACATTTATAGCTGCTGCAATAATAGCTGCAGTGTAGTCTGAGCCACCACGACCAAGAGTCGTGCATTCACCATCAATAGATTTAGAAATGAAACCTGGAAGTATCGTTATTTTTGATTTGTTATCTTTAAAAAAATCTTTAATATTAGTTTCAGTCTCCTTTATGTATATAGCTGCATTAGTATGATTGTTATCAGTAACAATAAGCTCTTGTGAATTTTTTAATGCAACATCTAATCCTTTTGCTTTAATTGCTTCTGAGATGATAAATGAGGACAACTGCTCGCCAAAGCTTAAAAGTTTGTCAGTTGTTTTTGGGGAAAGTTCATTAATTAAATAGAGGCCATCTAAAAGTTGCTCAAGATTTGTAAGTTTTGCAAGTACTATTTCTTTTATGAATTCTTTTTTTGAAGCGTTATCAATTAAACCATCAATGATATTTAAGTGTTTCTCTTCAATTTTCTTATATGCATCTTTATAAGAACTCAATTTTTCAACCGCTTTGTTTGCAGCATCAATAAGTTTGTCTGTGATGCCGCCAACAGCGGAAACGACGACAATACAATTGTCTGATTTAGAGATTGATTCTAAAATTGAGATAACTTTATGTATGTTTTTGGCAGATCCTACAGATGTACCACCAAATTTTAAAACTTTCATTTTTTAAAACTTATTAAATTTAAATTGAGTTGCGAATTTACACAACGATGTTATAGTCCGAAAGAATAATTAATTAACCACCCAAACGGGTCGTTTTGGTGGTTGTAAAAATATTAAATAAAGAAGAGTTCCCTTGAGGGAAGGAAAGAAATTTACAAATATGTTGATTAAAAGATTTCATTTGGTATATATGCTTACCAAAAGTATTATTTTTACTTTGATTTAAAAATTTATCCATATTTATTCTATAAACGCATGAAAATTTTCGCTAAAGAACAAATTTATGAAGGTGATAGGCTAACCGCAGAAAAACAAAACATTAGCTCTACTGAATTGATGGAGCGTGCAGGAACTCAGATTTTTAATTGGCTGCACATGAGAATGCAAGGCGCACAAGTACCAATTCATGTATTTTGTGGTATTGGAAATAATGGAGGAGATGGGTTGGTTATAGCAAGACATTTAATCACACATGGTTATAATGTATATACTTATGTTGTTAATTGTAGTGATAAACGATCTAAAGATTTTTTGGTCAATTATGATAGAATAAAAACGGTTACAAAAAAATGGCCAGATTTATTAGGTTGTGAAGATGAATTTCCAGCAATACATAAGGATGATATTATTGTTGATGCTGTTTTTGGCATTGGATTAAATAGACCTATCGATGATTGGGTAAAAGCATTATTTCAGCATTTTAGAAAATCAAGAGCGTTTACTTTGGCTATTGATATGCCTTCAGGATTATTTGCAGACAAGGTTCCTGAAACAGAAAATGATGTTGTTTGGGCAAATCACACACTTAGTTTTGCTTCACCAAAGCTTGTATTTTTTTTACCAGATACGGCAAGATATACACAACAATGGGAAATCTTGGATATTGGCTTAGACCAAGAATTCTTATATACCACTCAAACAGAATCTGAATTGATTGGTAAGTTTGAAGTGCTACCATTATATAAACCAAGACATAAGTTTGATCATAAAGGAACATTTGGCCATGCTTTAATAATAGGAGGAAGTCAAGGTAAACTAGGCTCTGTTGTATTAGCAAGTAAAGCAGTAATGTCATCAGGAGCTGGACTAGTAACTGCTTTTGTGCCAAAATGTGGTGATGCAGTAATACAGTCTTCTTTCCCAGAAGCCATGGTAATTCCTGATAAAAATGAATCAATAATAAGTGATATTGATTTTGATTTGCAACCAACGGTTATTGGTATTGGAGTAGGATTAGGTACTGACAAAATAACTGCTTCTACATTTGAAGGATTCTTAAAGGTAAATAAAGCTCCACTTGTCATTGATGCTGATGGGTTAAATTTATTAGCGCTGAAAAAAACATTACTCAAATTATTAAAACCTAATACTATTCTAACACCACATCCAAAAGAGTTAGAACGACTTGTTGGTAAATGGGCTGATGATTTTGATAAGCTAAAAAAAGTAAAAGCTTTTTCAAAAAAGTATAAAGTTATCGTCGTAATTAAAGGAGCACATACCATTATCGTTCAAGGTGACAAGCTTTATATTAATTCAACAGGAAATCCTGGTTTGGCAACAGCTGGAAGTGGCGATGTATTAACAGGAATCATTACAGGTTTAATTTCTCAAGGTTATGAACCTATAGTCGCTTCAATTTTTGGAGTCTATTTACATGGCAGAGCTGCTGATATAGCAGTTGAATTTTTTGGGTACCAAAGTCTATTGG
>JAGQYS010000074.1 GCA_020435965.1 Flavobacteriaceae bacterium
AAAAAAATGAAAGAAAAACATTGTATTGAATTGCCACAAGGAATTTGTAAAGACTTAGATATTAATCAGTTTAATACTATGATAGATGTAGCTTTAAGCTTAGAGCCTCTATGGGAAAATGCTATTGGCAAAAACTGGAAAACTAAAATTACCAGAGATACACTGCTAGAGCTTTACAAAAAAATGTAATATGCGGTGGCTAGCAAAATTTATATACTTCAAGCTTTTAGGATGGAAAATTGTTGGTAATACTAATTTTTCGAAAGACACAATAAAAAAAGCAGTTATTATAGCTGTGCCGCATACAAGTTGGCACGACTTTTATATCGGTATTTTATTAAGAAAAGTTGTAGGTGTCAAAACCAATTTTGTTGCAAAAAAAGAACTATTTCGGTGGCCATTTGGCTATTATTTTAGGGCTGTTGGAGGTAAAGCTTTAGACAGGACTTCTGGCCAGAATAAAGTGGAAGCTATTGCTAAATTGTTTGAAGAAGAGGATGAGTTTAGACTAACGCTTGCACCTGAAGGTACACGAAAGAAAGTCGCGGAGTGGAAAACGGGTTTTTACTACATAGCAAAGGCTGCCAACGTGCCAATCATAATGTTTACATTAGACTTTAAAAACAAGCAGAATAAAGTTTCAGAACCTTTTTACCCTACAGATAATATTGAAGAGGATTTTAAATTTATGAAAGCCTTTTATAAAGGGGTAGAGGGTAAAGTGAAAGCATATAGTTAGTGTTTTGGCATAAGATTTGTTTTTTATGTTATGCAATGAAACATAAAGTAAACTTTTAAGTCCCTAAAAAGAAACATTGCCTCAAGAAGCTATCAAATTACCTTGATAGCTTTTTTTTATCAATATATTTATCTAGCAGGTAGTTTGTTTGTGATTGAAGTTTGTTTTTAAAAAAATTTGTACCACCTAACAACCAGCCTTTGAATCCTATAGCCTGTTTTGCCCAATTATGAAGATTGAAGTCATCCATGTGTTTGATTATTAGACTATCTTTAAACTCAAAAGTTGCATCAATTTTATTGTGAACATTTCTGCCTGTTTTACTAAAGGTATAGAAAGCTTCCCAATGTGCTGAGTTTTCAGTGATATTTGTAGCTTCGACTTTAAAGTTTTTATCTTTTTGAGATTCGCAAAGCATCTGCCACATTGCTCTAGCCCTTTCTCCTTCTAAAACGCCAAAAGCGGGATCTTCAAAAACAATATCCTTGTGGTATAAGGATGTCATTTTATTAGCATCGAGCTGCTGAAATGCACTATAAAATTTAGTGATCAAGTCCTTCATATTTTGAAAGATAAACAAAAAAATGACCTTTTTTCCTTTTTTAGTAAAACCTACCTTACGATAATTACGTAAATATGTTGAAAAGATGAGTCTAGTATGTCATAAAATTCAGATTTTAAAACATAAAATTAGTTATGATTTAGGGAATTGAATTTTACAAACTGATTATTAGGTTTTTCTTACTAATGATTTTTTGAGTTTTAAAATTGTTATGAAAAAGAGAAAAGGCTTCCAAATAGGAAGCCTTTTTTTATGGCTTAAAAAATAGAGCACATTTGTATTATACATAGATATAAAGGCATACCTAATGTAATATTGAATGGAAATGTAATTGCCAAAGCCATAGGTAAATACAAACTAGGATTTGCTTTTGGTACCGCTATACGCATAGCTGCAGGTACTGCAATATAAGATGCGCTAGCTGCTAAAATTGCAAACAGTAAGCGATTTCCTTCACTTTGTGTAAACAACGAACTTATAACCGCTACTAAACTTCCATTTATAATCGGGATTATAATAGCAAATATTAATGCAAACCATCCTTTCTTGAGAAAAGATGATAGTTTTTTGCCACTTGTAATTCCCATATCTAATAAAAATACAGCTAAGAATCCTTTAAATATATCGGTCGTAAATGGTTTTATACCCTCAGCCTGTTGCTCACTTGCCAAGAATCCGACTACCAAACTTCCTAAAATTAAAAGTACACTACCATTAGTTAAAGCATGCTTAGCAACCTTACCCATGGACATTTTAATAGGGTTTTCTTTATCATATATTGAAATAAGTAAAAGCCCAATAATGATGGAAGGTGCTTCCATTAAAGCCATTACAGCTACCATATGACCACCAAATGTTATCTGCTCAATCTCAAGGAATGAAATTGCCGTTACAAACGTTACGGCACTAACAGAACCGTAAGAAGCGGCGATGGCACCTGCGTTGGCTACACTAAACTTTCTTCTTAAAATAAAGTAGGTATAAACAGGAACTGCTATAGCTAAGAATATACCAAATAAAAGCGACCAAATTATTTCTAAATTAAGGTCGCTGTGAGAAAGCTCTTGTCCACCTTTAAAGCCAATAGATAAAAGCAGATAGAGCGAAATAAATTTTGAGGAATTGGGAGGTATTTCCAAATCACTTTTTAACTGTACTGCGATAATTCCAAGGAAAAAGAATAGTAATGCAGGGTTTGTTAAATTATCAAATAATAGATGTAGATCCATTGGAAAAATTTCAGAGATGATATTCTTTAAACTGCTAATATTATTTTACAAACGAGATATTGAGTGTGCCATTAATAACTACATTATAACCTTCTTTCCTGGCAATTGAAATGTAGTCTTTAGCAATTTGTTTTTCCTTTAAAAGTTCATCAATTCTATTGTTTTCATATTTTGTATCGGCTTTTTCTTGTCCAATACATAAACTTAGTCTTTGAAGTTTGTGAAAGTTTATCTTTTCTTCAATAAGTACATTTATTAAATAATCGGCTTCAGAGGGTCTAAATAAACCTTCTACTAAATTAACCTCTTGGGTTGCTTTTTCTATTTTGTTTTGTGTTTTTGTGTTTGACATAATTAAGATTGTATTAGAGTTATTTGTTTTCGGATAGTTTTATAATGCATATACATGATATTATAAAGGCACATACAGCTATGTATTCTATAAAAATGTTGTCATTCATGTAGGATAGCGTGATGAGACCAGATAAAAATAATAAGGTAATAGCTACTTGAATTTTAGTTCTTTGAGAAGCTTTTTTATCATCTAGTGCAATCTCTTTCATGTTGTTATTAGATTCAATTCTTTCCATTTTTATTTTTATTAATTTTTAAACTTTGGGCAAAATTGAAACAATTTTTTTATTTATTTTTATATATATTTTTAATCATATATATAATTAATATTTATGAATTACACTTTACATCAATTACAGATTTTTTTAAAAATTACTCAGTTAAAGAGTATAACAAAGGCCTCAGAGGCTTTGTTTTTAAGTCAGCCAGCGGTTTCAATTCAACTTAAGAAATTTCAAGATCAGTTTTCTATACCGCTCACAGAAGTTGTTGGGAGACAACTTTACGTCACAGATTTTGGATGGGAAATTGCAGAAGCAGCTGAAAAAATTCTTAACGAGGTAGATGCTATAAATTACAAAACAATGTCTTTTAAAGGGCAAGTTGCGGGCAGATTAAAAATTTCAGTAGTATCCACAGGTAAGTATGTTATGCCATACTTTTTATCGGACTTTACAAACAAAAACAAAGGTGTTGATCTTATTATGGATGTCACCAACAAACAAAGTGTTGTAAAAAGTCTTGAAAATAATGAAGTTGACTTTTCCTTGGTTTCGGTTATACCAGATCAACTAAATCTAAGTAGAGTAGAACTAATGGAAAATAGATTGTATCTCATTGGAGGGACTAAAGATAAATTTAACCGTAAAGTATCAACTAAGAAAATTTTTGAAACTTATCCAATGTTATATAGAGAAGATGGCTCTGCCACACGTAATGCTATGGAGTCTTTTATTGCAAGTCATAACATTAGTACACCAAAACGCATGGAGCTCACCTCTAATGAGGCATTAAAGCAAGCTGTAATAGCTGGTTTGGGATATTCAATTATGCCATTGATAGGTATTAAGAATGAATTAAAAAATGGTGATTTAGAAATAATACCATTTAAGGGTTTGCCGATTATTACTAATTGGAATTTAGTTTGGCAAAAATCTAAAAATCTCTCGCCAGTTGCACAGGCTTATCTTGATTTTGTTAATAATCAAAAGGAGAGAATTATTAAAGAGAATTTTGACTGGTATGAAGCTTACTAGATTCGTTTTATTTTTCCCACTAAGGAACGAATACTATTGTAAAGAAATGCATTTGTTTTAACATAATAAAATGAGATAAAACAAACTGTGGTTAAAAATATAATTGCTCCTATAATAGCTTGCCATGGCAATAAGCTTTTGCCTATAAGTTGATTTAGTCCTACACCTGTAAAACTTCCATAAATAATTATGAAGTGAATAACATAAATAGACAATGTTTTTTGCCCAATTTTTAGCAATAGTGGTTGTTTTATATAATCTTCGGAGGCATAGAATATAGCAAATAATAGCAGTACATTTCCTAACCTTATAAATAGATAATTATAGTTAGCTACATCTTTAAAAAGTTCAAAATCGGTTAAATAATAAAGCTTCATTAAAAGCCAACCCGATTTAAAGATTAAAGCGAGTCCAAAAACAACAAAACCTAAGATTATACTTAGTTTAAACTTTGGGCGCTCTATATATCTGTAGAAAATAGTGGCTATAAAGGCACCAAAAGCAATGTAGCCAAACCACGGAATAATATTAAAAACCGAGCCATAGTCTTTAGTTAGCCAATTGGCAAATACTCTTGGAACATTGGGTAAATCTAAATATCTATAAAGTGGTTCTGTGAGGAAAATAATTAACCCTAAAACACACATTAAAATTGAAAAGATAAGTGTTTTCTTTAACGTTAGTTTATAAATACCAACAACTAGTATTAGTGATAATCCAATACATTGAAGCACATCTATAAGTAAAAAATATGGCGAATTAAAATCACCATAAAACCATTGAAATATTGGTGCACGTAACAAGTAACCAATGCCAATAAGTAATAAACCTCTGTACAATCCTTTCTTCATTCTAAAGGCTACGTCACCACTTTTTTTAGCTTTGATTAGCAGATAAGAAAATATCAATCCTGAAATTGTAAAAAATGTTGGTGCTGTAATACCTCTAAAGTATTTCCAAATAGCAAAAGCGGTATTACTATCGTCCCTATACGATACATCTAAAAGTGTATCTATAAAATGACCTTGTAGCATCATTAAGATAGCAAAGGCTCTTACGGCATCTATAAAATAAAGACGTTTTTTACTCAATTATTGATAGGGTTGGATAACAACAAATATAGCATTTAGTGATTTAATGATGTTTAAAAAAACAAAGTTCTAGAATAAGATTCATAAAAAAAGAGGGCAGAAGCCCTCTAAATTCCAGCATAAATATATGCGTGATTATTCTGCTGTTTCTTCCATAGTGTGGTAAACGTTTTGCACATCGTCATCTTCTTCCAATTTTTCAAGAAGTTTTTCTACATCCTCGGCTTGCTCAGGCGTTAGTTTCTTAGTGACTTGTGGTATACGCTCAAAACCAGATGAAATAATTTCTATATTATTGTCTTCTAAATAGGATTGTATACTACCAAAACTTTCAAAAGGTGCATAAATCATTACACTTTTTACTTCATTTCCATTTTCATCCTCGTCGATGTCTTCAAAAATTTCTTCAACACCAAAATCTATAAGTTCTAATTCTAATTCTTCTAAGTCTAAATCACCACCTTTTATCTTAAAATTACAGGTGTGGTCGAACATAAATACTACAGAACCAGATGTTCCTAAACTACCGTCACATTTATTAAAATAACTGCGAACATTGGCCACAGTACGAGTATTGTTATCTGTAGCTGTTTCTATAAGTACCGCAATGCCATGTTGTGCATAACCTTCAAAAACCACTTCCTTATAATCTCCTTGGTTTTTGTCCGAAGCGCGTTTTATAGCGCGTTCAATATTATCTTTGGGCATGTTTACAGACTTGGCATTCTGTATTACAGCTCTTAGACGTGAGTTACTGTCTGGATCAGGGCCACCTTCCTTTACAGCCATAACGATGTCTTTACCAATACGAGTAAAGGCTTTGCTCATGGCAGACCATCTCTTCATTTTTCTTGCTTTTCTAAACTCAAAAGCTCTTCCCATAGTTTTTAAAATTTATTTGCGTAAAAGTAATTATTTAAGTTAATTATTTAAAGTCTAATCTTCAGCTTCAACAATAGCTTCTATGGCTTTTGCTAAATCAAAATCCTTTTGTGTAACTCCACCAGCATCATGCGTAGATAGTGATATTTTTAAAACGTTGTAAACATTGCTCCAATCGGGATGGTGATTCAATGCTTCGCATTCAAAAGCAATTCTGCTCATGGCGCTAAAACAGTCTTTAAAGTTAT
Source organism: Flavobacteriaceae bacterium (assembly GCA_020435965.1). GTDB lineage: Bacteria > Bacteroidota > Bacteroidia > Flavobacteriales > Flavobacteriaceae > CAJQLB01. The sequence goes on from JAGQYS010000074.1 coordinate 6,362, forward strand.
CGAACTCTAACTCTACATGTATGGCATTATCGTAATATTCCCATTCAGGAAAGTGCAGTAATTTCTTTTCAATAGTAGATTCGTCTAATTTCATGAGTTGAATAATTTATTAACCGAATTTAATAAAATACCATGTGGTAGTCAAGCTTATTTTGTAAGTTCTTCTAAAACTTTATCGCTTGTAATTTGAAGGTGCTTAGGTAACTTATTGAATTTTGGCAACACAGCAAGATAACGATCATCGTTTGTAGTGTAAACATGCTTCAGAAGTACTTTTTTAGGGCTTATGGCCTGTAAAATTTGCTTTACAAATTCATCATGATGTACTAAATCTGTACTGCCTAGATGAAATATTCCATACTTCTCACGATTAATGATGTAATGAATTTGTTGTGTCACTTTCTTGTCTAAAGTAACATTCATAATGAGGTTAGGAAAGATTTCTACAGATTCATTTTCAGAAATAAATTGTTTCATTTCTTGTATTCTGGGACACTGTTGGCCAAAAACCATTGGTAATCGCAGTATTGCTACTTGTTTTTTGGGCAAGCGAAGTAACATGTTTTCTATTTTGATTTTAAAATGCCCATAAATACTATGGCTTAGCGTCTTGTCTAGCTCATAACTTGGATATTTACTGTAAGCATCAAAAACATTGGCAGAGGATAAGAAGATGATTTTTGTATCGTATTCTAATGCATATTCTGCTATATGGCTGTGCGCTATGGTTTGTGCATTAAAATCTCCTCGGATAGCCGAAATAACAATACTTGGTTTTGTAGCTTCTAAAATTTCGTAAACATCATCTTCTTCTACGTTATATTGAAAGAATTGTTTATTGTTTTCAAATACTTTTTTTGAAGTTCTGTAAGTTCCAAAAGTTTTAAAATAAGGAGCTAATTCCTTGTAAATGGCATTGCCTATGTATCCACTAGCACCAAGAATTAGGATTCTGTGTTTACTTAAATTCTTCTTCATTAATTCCTACAACCTAATATTAAAACTTTTATCCTTTGTAAAATGGTAATTTT
>JAGQYS010000075.1 GCA_020435965.1 Flavobacteriaceae bacterium
GCAGTGCCTTATCACGCAGGTTTAGACGCTAAAACCCGAGTGAAGCATCAAGATATGTTTTTAATGGAAGATTGTGACGTGGTTGTAGCTACTATAGCTTTTGGTATGGGAATAGATAAACCAGACGTTCGTTTTGTAATTCATCATGATATTCCGAAAAGTATTGAAAGTTATTATCAAGAAACAGGTAGAGCTGGACGAGATGGAGGCGAAGGCCATTGTTTGGCTTATTATTCCTATAAAGATATTGAGAAACTTGAAAAGTTCATGTCTGGAAAACCAGTTGCTGAACAAGAAATAGGACATGCTTTATTACAAGAAGTCGTTGCCTTTGCAGAAACTTCCATATCTAGACGAAAATTTATATTGCACTACTTTGGTGAAGAGTTTGACAATGAAACTGGTGAAGGAGGTGATTTAGATGATAATGTACGCAATCCTAAAAAACAAATTGAAGCCCAAGATCAAGTGGTCACATTGATTGATGTTGTTGATAAAACCAATGAAAAGTATAAAAGCAAGGATTTGGTTAATGTTATTATTGGCAAGGAAAATGCGTTGATAAACTCACATAGAACCAATGAACAACCCTATTTTGGAATTGGTAAAGACCATGAAGATAAATACTGGATGGCATTGATTCGTCAAGTTTTAGTTGCTGGATTTTTGAGAAAAGACATAGAAACCTATGGTGTTTTAAAGACCACTGAAACAGGAATGAACTTTGTAAAGCACCCAGAATCGTTTATGATGACTGAAGACCATGTGTTTGATGAGACTAATGATGATGGTGTTATAACAGCATCAAAAGGTGGAGGCGCAGTGGCTGACGAAGTCTTGATGAAGATGTTAAAAGATTTACGAAAGCAAAATGCTAAAAAACTGGGTGTTCCACCATTTGTTATTTTTCAGGATCCATCTTTGGAAGATATGTCACTTAAATATCCAATTACTTTGGATGAGTTAAGCAATGTGCATGGTGTTGGAGAAGGTAAGGCCAAAAAATATGGAAAAGATTTTATAAACCTTATTGCAAGATATGTTGAAGAGAATGATATAGAACGATTGGACGATCTTATAGTAAAATCAACAGGGTCTAATTCTTCACTGAAATTGTATATCATACAAAACATAGACAGAAAGCTGCCTCTAGATGATATTGCTTCTGCCAAAGGCATGAATATGTCAGACTTTATCAAAGAATTGGAAGCGATAGTTTATTCAGGTACAAAACTGAATATTAATTATTGGATTGATGAAGTATTAGATGAAGACCAGCAAGAAGAAATCCATGAATATTTTATGGAATCTGAAACCGATAAAATTGAAACTGCCTTAGAAGAATTTGATGGCGATTATGACGATGAAGAACTTCGCTTGTATCGTATTAAATTTATTAGTGAAGTGGCTAATTAATTTTGCCTAAAACTTCTGACTTCAAGCTTCGGTCTTCAGTCTTCATTTCTTATCTTTGCACCTCATAAAAAAAACAATGTAATGCAAGACGGTTTATACGCAAAATTTAACACCTCAAAAGGAGAGATATTAGTTGCTTTAGAGTATAAAAAAACACCTGGAACAGTAGGTAATTTTGTTGCTTTAGCAGAAGGTAATTTAGAAAATTCAGCAAAACCACAAGGAACACCATATTATGATGGATTAAAGTTTCATAGAGTGATTCCTGATTTTATGATTCAAGGTGGTTGCCCACAAGGAACAGGAACAGGAAATCCTGGATACCAATTTGATGATGAATTTCATACAGATTTAAAACATGATGGACCTGGAGTATTATCTATGGCCAATGCTGGACCTGGAACTAATGGTAGCCAGTTTTTCATCACACATATTGAAACCCCTTGGTTGGATAACAATCATACAGTATTTGGAAAAGTACAAGAGGGACAAGATGTGGTTGATGCCATTGCACAAGGTGATACTATTGAGTCATTAGAAATTGTTAGAGTGGGAGCAGAAGCTGAAAACTTTAATGCTGTTGAAGCCTTTAGAACTTTTGAAGGCTCAAGAGAGAAGCGTTTGGCTGAAGAAAAAGCTAAACGAGAGGCCGCTTTAGATAAAATAGCCGCTGGATTCGAATCAACAGAAAGTGGTTTACGTTACCAAATCCTTCAAAAAGGGAGTGGTGCAAAAGCTGAAAAAGGAAAAACAGTCTCTGTACATTACAAAGGTCAGTTACCAGATGGAACTGTATTTGACTCTTCATACAAACGTAATCAGCCTATTGACTTTCCATTAGGAATGGGTCAAGTTATTGCAGGTTGGGATGAAGGTATTAGTTTATTAAACGTTGGAGACAAGGCACGTTTTGTCATACCTAGTGATTTAGGTTATGGTTCAAGAGGTGCAGGAGGTGTCATTCCACCAGATGCAACTCTTATTTTTGATGTTGAATTGATGAACGTTAAATAAGCTTTAAATTAAAATAAAAAAAAGTGTAACGAATAGTTTCAAAAAAAGTCTCACCTATAGTGAGGCTTTTTTTGCTTATATTATTATCATTCTAATCAATTCCGTATTAATGAAAACTGTAGTTCTAATATTTTCTATTTTATTAATTGTTGGCTGTTCCAATTCTGTAACGTATTCAGATGATCATATCCAACAAACCTCAGGACGTTATTTGTATGGTTCAGATGAGGTGTTAGAGGTTTATTATGAAAACAACGATCTGTATTTATCATGGAGAAGCGTTAAAAAGATAAAACCAGTCATCATAGATGAAAACACGTTTTTTGTGGCAGACATGTATAAAAAACTTCGCTTTGTTGAACATAATAATCAACGTTATTTATCAGTTGTAAATCCTGATGATGAAGACAAAATCACCTATGATTATTTAAAAATTTCAGACACCACATATATACCAAGCGAACATTTAGCTAAAGAGAATTTTGATAAAGCCCTTGAAGGTTATTTGTCTATTAAAGCACAAGACGACACTGATTATTTAATTGATGAAGGCGACTTAAACAGGCTAGGTTATAATTATTTAAGGGAGAAAGATTATCAAAATGCAATTGCCGTTTTTAAAATGAATGTGGCTCTTTATCCTGAAAGTGATAATGTGTATGACAGCCTAGCTGATGGCTATTTGAGAAGTGGTGATAGTGCGCAAGCTTTCACCAATTATAAAAAAGCTTTAGAACTTAATAAGGATAATAAAAGGGCAAAAAAGTATACTGAAGACTATAATAAACAGATAAATTAAAATTTAATGGTTTTCACTAAAAAATCTTTTGATTGTATTTGTATATAATAAAGTTAACTACTCGTTATATTTGTGATATGACAACTCAAGAATTAGAGCAACTTAAATATCCAATTGGAACCTTTGAATGTCCAGAAGAAATTTCAAAAGCACAAATTGAAGATTGGATTTCGGTTTTAGAACATTTTCCAAATCGATTAGAAAAGTTAGTTATTAACTTATCTGATGCTCAGTTAGACACACCTTATCGACCAAATGGTTGGACAGTGAGGCAAGTGGTGCATCATGTTTCTGATAGTCATCATCATAGTTATACTCGTTTTAAATGGGCATTAACAGAAGACAAGCCTGTTATAAAATATTATTACGAGCAGCTTTGGGCAGAATTACCAGATGCAAAAACGGCTCCAATACAAATGTCCTTAAATCATTTAAAAGCTGTGCACTTTAAATTGGTGTATTTATTGAAATCGTTAAATGATGAACAACTTAACCGAAGCTTTATTCATCCTGAACATAATAACGAAGTATTGTTAAAACAAAATATTGGTATTTACGCTTGGCATAGTAACCACCATTATGCTCATATTGAGAATTTATTAAAACGTAAGGGTTGGTTATAATTGCTTTTCAAAGCAAATACTATTTTCCACACCTTGATATTGCCCATAGTTTGGAATGATTTGATAGTTGCATTTTTTGTATAGTGCAATGGCTTCAACTTGTTTTTTGCCAGTTTCCAAAACACAATTTTTATAACCTAAATCAGCAGCCCAAGTTTCTAATTCCTTTAGAATTTTTGTAGCAATTCCTAATCCTCGAGCACTTTCTGGTACGAACATGCGTTTGACCTCCATTGCAGAAATATCAAAAGGTTTTATGGCACCACAACCGATAGCTTGCTGATTTTTATAAGCAACCACGACATAGTTGAGGTTAGTAATACCATTAAATTGATGATAGAAATCATGATCTTCACCATCTTTGATGGCAAGTTCTGCATCCAATAAACTCACGAGTTGAATAAAATCTTCGTTAGTGGAGTTAGTTTTAATCAGTTGTACCATAGACATAAACATTTAATTTATTTGTGTTTTTTTCTAAGTGCAAAATAAGACAAAATGGTGCTTACTACCATTAATACAGAAGCTAAAATAAAAGGTGCTCCTGCAAATTCAATGGTTGCATCTTTATTGGTGAAATAAAAGAAAACACCTGTCATTAAAGGTGGTCCTACAATAGCGGAAGCACTCATCACACTTGTTAATGTTCCTTGAATTTCACCTTGTTCGTTTGCTGGCACTTGATTGGAAATAATAGCTTGAAACGCTGGCCCAGCAATACCTCCTAAACAATATGGAATTAAAAAGACGAACATCATCCAGCTTTCAGTGGCAATCCCAAATAAAAGCATACCAGCACTATATAAAGCCATACCAACATAGATGCTTTTTTCATTTCCTAAAATAGGATTAACCCATCGTATCAGTACGCCTTGCACCAAACCAACCAATAAACCAACTGCTCCTAAGGAGAGTCCAACCATTTTTTCATCCCAATTGAATTGGTACATGGTAAAATAACTCCAGTTGCTTTGAATGGCATGAGAAGCGGTGTACAAAATAAAAACAGCCAACACCAAACCAATTAGTGAAGGATAATTTTTTAGATGTGTAAAACTACCTATAGGATTGGCTCTTTTAATATCAAAGGCTCTTCGGTTTTCTTTCGGAAGTGATTCAGGTAAAATAAAATAACCATATAAAAAGTTAAGCATGCATAAAATAGCTGTGGCATAAAACGGAACTCTTGAACCATATTGACCTAATAAGCCACCAATGACTGGCCCAATGATGAACCCTAAGCCAAATGCAGCACCAATAAGACCAAAATTCTTGGCTCTATTTTCAGGTGTGCTAATATCTGCAATGTAAGCACTTGCTGTAGTAATACTAGCTCCAGTGATTCCTGCAATAATTCTACCAATAAACAACCAAGTTATGGTTGGTGAAAATGCGAGTAGGAGATAATCTAATGAAAACCCGAAAAGGGATACTAAAATGATAGGTCGACGACCAAATTTATCACTCAGATTTCCAATTATTGGAGCAAAAATAAATTGCACAATGGCATAAGCAAAGGTGAGCCATCCACCAACTTTTGCTGCTTCACTTAAATCACCTTGAATGAGTTCTTCAATGAGTGCTGGAATGACAGGAATGATGATTCCCCAACCAATAACATCAACAAGCATGGTGATGAATATAAACCCAAGGGCTGCTTGCTTTTTATTTTGTTTCATCTTGGAATAGTAAGCTACAAATTAAGTGAAAAGTTGAATATGATTTTTATTCTTTCCACTTAATATTACAACCTATGCTTGGTTTTTGTGGTTTAGTGTTTTTAGTATTGCTCAATAGGCACTCCAAGGCATGTCTTAAATCGTATCCAGTTACAGGAATACTGTTTCCTGGCCGTGAATCGTCCAGCTGTCCTCTATAAAACAATTTTAATTCTGCATCAAATACATATAAATCTGGTGTGCAAGCTGCATCGTAGGCTTTAGCTGCCTCTTGAGATTCATCATATAAATATGGAAAAGGATAATTATTACTTTGAGCATGAATCTTCATTTTATCTGGACCATCTTGTGGATACTTTTTAGCATCATTACTTGAAATGGCTATAAACTGAATGCCTTTCTTTTGGTAATGATTTGCAATAGCAACCAAAGCTTCATTAACATGAACTACAAAAGGACAATGATTGCAGATGAACATAATTACAGTTCCATGTTTTCCTTTGTTTTCTTTTAGACTTACATGTTTATTATCAATAGTATTTATCAATTCAAAATGTGGTGCAACAGTACCAAGAGGTAGCATGTTTGATGGTGTTTGTGCCAAAATGTGAGGTTTTATTATTTTAATCAAAAATAAAGAATCAAAAGCAGAACGGTTATTATAAATTAAAATTTATATATTCAACAGCAAACTAACTACAAAAACAAATGAGTACTACTATAAACTTTGAAGATTTTACAAAGGTCGATTTACGTGTTGGAACCATTATTGAAGTTAATGATTTTCCTGAAGCCAGAAATCCTGCTTATCAATTAATCATAGATTTTGGAGACTTAGGCATCAAAAAATCTTCGGCTCAAATTACAACTATATATACTAAGCAAGAACTTTTAGGGAGACAAATTGTGGCTACTGTAAACTTTCCAAAAAAGCAAATAGCTAACTTTATGAGCGAGTGTTTGGTAATGGGAGCTGTTAATGGAAAAGATGTCATATTACTTAAACCAGAACATAAAGTGAAAAATGGTTCAACAGTATCTTAAGATAAATGGAAGAACTTGATAATGTTCAAATAAATTTTGATAGTAGTGGACTTTGGGTACTGAACATTGCACTGGCTGTTGTTATGTTTGGCGTTGCTTTAGGCATTAAAATGGACGATTTTAAAAGACTATTTAAACAACCCAAATTGGTTTTAATAGGCGTTTTATCTCAATTTATTTTGTTGCCCTTACTCACCTTTGGTTTGGTTATTCTCATCAAACCACAACCAAGCATTGCTTTAGGTATGATGATGGTTGCGGCTTGTCCTGGAGGCAATATCTCTAACTTTATGACGTATTTGGCAAAAGGGAATACGGCTTTGTCTGTAAGCTTAACCGCATTTGCTACCTTTTTGGCTATGTTTATGACACCTTTTAATTTTCAGTTTTATGGAAATTTGTATGAACCAACTTCTGAGATTTTAAAAACTGTTGCCATAGAGCCTTTGGAGTTGGTAAAAGTGGTGCTTATGATTTTAGGGATTCCTTTAGCTTTAGGTATGCTTTTGCGACATAAAAATGAAAACTTAGCCATAAAACTTTCTAAGTTATTAAAGCCATTATCTATTATTGTGTTTATTGCTATTGTAATTATAGCTTTTTCTAATAATCTGGATATTTTTAACAGCTATATTCATCATGTTTTATATCTAGGAATTGGCCATAACCTTTTAGCTATTTTACTAGGGTTTTTTGTTGCAAGAGGCTTTGGATTATCTTTTAAGAATCAGAAAACCTTAGCAATTGAAACTGGAATCCAGAATTCAGGTTTAGGACTGTTGCTTATTTTTACGTTCTTTAAAGGATTAGGAGGTATGGCTATATTGGCTGCATTTTGGGGGATTTGGCATATTATTTCAGGATTGTTGTTAGCAACCTATTGGTCTAAACAAAAAAGAACATCTATTGAAGAAACTTTGGCTGCATAGTGTACGAACCTATTTGCGCATAGGCATGTTCTTTTATTTTAAGAAAGTAGATGTTATTGGTGTAGAGAATATACCAAAAAACAAAGCGGTTTTACTACTTGGAAATCATCAGAATGCGTTGTTGGATGCTTTGCTTATTGCTATAAAATGTGGAAGGTTTTCCTATTTTCTGACTCGTGCAGCAGTGTTTAAAAACCCATTTGTAAGTAAATTGCTGAAGAGTTTACAAATGCTTCCTGTATATCGTATTCGCGATGGTTGGAGTAACTTAACAAACAACAATGCCATTTTCGAAACTTGTACCAAAGTGCTCCACGATAAAGAAGCTGTTGTGATTTTTCCTGAAGGCAGTCACAATTTAGCAAGACGTGTGCGACCCTTAAGCAAAGGCTTTACACGAATCGTTTTTGATACGCTTGACACCTATCCAGATTTAGATATCCAAATGGTACCAGTGGGACTCAACTTTTTAGATGCAACTGGATTTCCTGACAGTGCTGCCATGTATTTTGGTGAAGCTATTTCTGCACAAGACTATATTTCTGAAAACAGAAATGATGCTGTAGTTCATTTGAAAGAACGCATTAAATCAGAATTATCTGAATTGACTACCAATATTCCAGAAGGAAATTATGATGATATATTACAAAAATTAGATGCCTTAAATGTTGATTATTTAAAGCCAAAAGACGTGAATCATTGTATTCAATCTAATTTTAAAAACTGTGTTGCGAAGCATAATAGTAGAAGTAATCCTATTCAGTTCTTCTTTAAACTACTATTAATCATTAATATTTTCGTTCCTTATTTAATTTGGAAATATCTAGTAAAACCTAAAGTAGAAGAACCAGAGTTTATTGCTACATTTCGTTTTGCAGTAGCTTTAACTCTGGTTCCTCTTTATTTAATTTTTTCAATGTTAATTATAACATGGCTTTCATCATTAACCTTTGGGTTAATTTATTTAATATCAGTTTTGCTAATAGCCTTATTAGCTGTTAAATTATAATTCGTCTCTAAAGAAAATAGCGTTCATTAACAACTTGTTGGTACCATACCAAAATGCTCTAAAGTTGGTATTGTCTGTAAAAGCAACAACGCTGCCTCGACCTAGCCCTTTTATTTGTAATGGCACAGTACTACCAATACTGTCTAAATTTTGCTTCGAGATATAACCACTTACAATTGGTCGTTTTGTGTATTGAATTGGGTTGTTATAACTATTCTTATCTGGTTTCATAAAAAGGGTTGTGTTCCTGAACAACGAAATTTTGTCATTTTTATAACCAAAGTTTATAGGATGCGATCTATCAGTCTCTGCTTCAAAAATAGCACCACCAATTACTTGAGCACCTCTAAAGTCGCCTCTTTCTTCAAAAGAAATATTTTTACCAACCAATTCCATTTTCTTAAAATCAAGTTTTGCTAACTCTTTAGAGTTTAACCAGTTCAAGGCGCTTTTATAAGCAATCAGAGTTCCACCATTTTGTACCCATTCTTTTATCTTTTTGGAAGCATCGTCATCCAAGCGACCACTTGGGACAATAATGGTGTTATACCTACTTAAATCTGCCCAGCCAATATTCTTTGTGTCAAGTTTGGTTACAGTTATATCATAACGAGTATCAAATAAGTGCCAGATTTCTCCAGCATCATAACTTGAAATACCATCACCAACTAGCAAAGCAATTTTTGGAGCTGTTAAAGCTCTAAATTGGTTACTGCCAAGATCAATTCCTTGAGTTAAACCAGTGTTAACCGCATTAAGGGTCACATGGCTTTCTTTAGCTAATTTTGTTAAATAGGTATGTAATTCTGAAGCATTCTTTTTTTGATTTTGAACAGGAATCAAAATGGTGCCGTAATCATAATTTATACCATTTAAACTAAAAGGTTGCATGCCAACTTTGGCTCTTAAATCGTCATTAAGAAGTTGGTAAAGCAGTTTTGGTGTATAATACTCGTGCCATTCCATGAGGTAAGCATAGTTACTCATGCCAGAAACGCTTCCTACTTTATGTTGTAAATCGGTTACTTCAGCTCCAGCATTACTAATCGATACGCCCTCGGCATAATCTACATTAAACGCTAAAGGAAAGGTCCATGCTGAAATATCATAAAACAAACTGTCTTGGAAAGTAGTACGCTTTTCAAACATAGCATTGATTAAGCGTGTGTGTTTTTGGTTTTTAGGTACGATATAACTGTATCCTTTTTTAAAATGCTTTCCGTTTGCTGTAAAATCAGATTTCACTTCATGGAATTTTATTTTATGTCGTTTTAAAATTTCGGCTAAATGATAGGTTTTAGCAGCATCTTTTTCGTCCCCGAACACAATTGCTTTGTTAGCTTCTTTTGCTGCTTCATTACGAGCGTTTTTAAAGAAATTGTTTTGATAGGTTAGTAATTCTTCTCGCATGCTTTGGGCAGCTTCTAATGTTGATAATGCCGCTGTAAATTGATTGCGAATAGTAAATGGGAAGGTTAATAAACCATTGTCGCTTTCTTGAATATGTCCACGTGAACTACCTTGCTCAAACAAAATTCCAATACTTCCATTAATGTCGGGAAATGTTGAACCTTTTCCGTAGTAGAAATCGTCAAAACTTTCTTCAGTATAATAAAATGAACCTATTTTATCTAAGGCCTTAGCATGATAGTTTCCAATTTTCGCTGTTAATTCTTGATTCAGTTTTGGTGTCAAAGGATGTGTTCTTGAGGGTATTCCAGGTTGGAAAAAGAATGTAGAATTGGTTCCCATTTCATGATGGTCTGTTAAAATATTTGGATACCAATTATGGAAGGTTTCCAATCTTGCACGAGATTCTGGAAGCTGTACAGGCAACCAATCTCTGTTCATGTCAAACCAATAGTGGTTGGTTCGTCCTCCTGGCCATACTTCATCATATTCCCTGTCGTTTGGATCTGGATTTAAGTTGATACTCTTATTTGTGTTTGCCCAATAAGCAAAACGTTGCAAACCATCAGGATTAAATGAAGGGTCAAACAAGATTACTGTATTGTCAAGCATTTGGTCTATTTCGCTTCCTTGTGCAGCAGCTAAGTAGTATGCAGCAAGAAGTCCTGCATTGGCTCCACTTGGCTCATTACCATGAATAGAGAACCCTTGGTAAACTACAATAGGTCTATTGGCAGCATTGGCATCATTATTTTCTGTGCCTTCAACATGGGCTTTTTGAATAGCACTAATGTTTTGATGATTTTTTGGTGAGGTTATCGTAAGCAATAAAAGTGGTCTTCCTTCAAACGTAGTTCCTCTGTTTTCAATGGTAATTCTATCTGATGCATCAGCTAGAGTGTACATGTATTGTGCAAGCTTATCATGTGTAATGTGCCATTCGCCAACTTGGTGACCAACAATACTTTCAGGTGTTGGGATATTTTGGTTGTAGGTGACATTTTGAGGCAGATAATACGATAAATCAATTTTCTCTTGGGCTTGTGCAAAGGTGCTTATGATTAAGCAGAATAATAGTTTTTTCATGTGTTCGGTTAGTTAAAGTATAAATATAAAAAAACCGATACGTATTTGTATCGGTTTTGTGTTTTTTAAGACTTTATTAAGATTTATATGTCTTCAAAATTAACATCTGTAAAACTTTCAGGTGTACTTGTGGTGTTATCTGAAGATTCTGATTCGTTAAAATCTTCTTTTTTGAAATCTTTCTGATGACGTTCACTAATGACTTCTTCTCCTTTTTCGTCAAAGATATAATCTGTCATTTCAGCTAAAATACTATTGAACTCAGAGAAATCCTCTTTATATAAATAGATTTTGTGTTTTTTGTAATGAAATGAGCCATCGTCATTTGTAAATTTTTTACTTTCTGTAACTGTAAGGTAATAATCTCCTGCTTTAGTTGCTCTTACATCAAAAAAATAGGTGCGTCTTCCTGCTCTTAATACCTTCGAAAAAATTTCTTCTTTCTCCATCATATCATTATTGTTCATAGTCGTATTATTAATGTGTTTTTAAATTTTGAATCTCAAAAATCTAAAAAAAATATATAGCAACCAACTAAATCTATCATTTCTTTTCACTCTTGGTAATTTTATGGTTTTGATGCAAAGCGATAATTTCTTGAATTAATTTAGATTTGAACTTTCACTAATTTGATTAAGATAAAGCTCTTTGTAATAACCATCAATATTTACAAGTGTGTCATGAGTGCCTTGTTGAATCACTTTTCCATCTTCAAGAACAATAACTTTGTCAGCATTTTTGGCAGAAGAAATCCTGTGACTTACTATGATGGTGGTTTTGTCTTTTGATACTTTGGCGAGGTTTTTAAGTATTTTTTCTTCGGTTTCTGTGTCAACTGCAGATAAGCAGTCGTCTAATAAAAGTAATTGCGGGTTTTTTATTATGGCTCTAGCAATAGAGACACGTTGTTTCTGCCCACCAGAAAGTGTGATGCCTCTTTCTCCAAGAACCGTTTCGTAACCTTTGCCAAATTTCATTATGTTTTTATGTACAACAGCATTTTTGGCAGCCATTATAACATCGTCGTCTGTAGCGTCAATAAGTCCGAATTTGATGTTGTTTTTAATAGAATCCGAAAATAAGAAAGCATCTTGAGGTACGTAGCCAATACTTTCCCTTAAACTGTTAAGGTTTATATCAGTTATTTGTTTTCCATCAATGGTAATAGAGCCTTTGTCTATGTCATAGAGCCTACCGATTAAATCCAAAACCGTAGATTTTCCAGAGCCTGTTTTTCCAAGAATAGCCAATGTTTCACCATGATTTACAGTAAAACTAACATCTTTAAGTGCTTGTATATTGGTATCCTCATAAGTAAAGGATACATTTTTAAATTCAATATCTCCGTGAATTTCAGTAGGTAGCTCAACCGTATTTTTTATTTGAGGCTCTTCTTTTAAAAACTCATTAATTCTTTTCTGAGAAGCCTCTGCTTGTTGCACAATAGAAGTAACCCAACCTAAAATAGCAACAGGCCAAGTAAGCATATTTACATAGATAATAAATTCTGCAATGGTACCAAAATCTGTAATTTCACCATTAATATATTGCAATCCTCCAATGTAAATTACCAATAGGTTACTCACACCAATAAGTAATATCATCATTGGGAAAAACAATGCTTGCACTTGGGTTAAGTTAATTTGTTTTTGCCTACTCTGATTAGATAATTTATGAAAGGCAATGTTGGTTTGCGCTTCAACACCATAAGCCTTTATAACAGAAATACCACTAAAAGATTCTTGAGCAAACGTTGAAAGATTTGATAGATATTGTTGTACAATAGTGCTTCGTTTGTGTATTTGCTTGCTTAAGAGGTATATTGTTATTGAGAGTATTGGCAATGGCATGATTGTGTACCAAGCCAATGTTGGAGCTTTGTTAAACATATAAAATATAGCCACAATAAATAACGTAATCATGTTCAAGGTGTACATGATTGCTGGCCCAACATACATACGTACTTTACCAACATCTTCGCTTATTCTGTTCATTAAATCACCTGTTCTATTTTTCTTATAGAAATTAAGCGAAAGCCTTTGGTATTGTTGATAGACTTCATTTTTCAGATCAAATTCAACCAAACGAGATACCTTAATAATGGTTTGTCTCATTAAAAAGGTTAGAATTCCAGCTATTACTGCTGCGCCAATTAAGTAAAGGATATTTTTTAGCAACTCTGACTTAAACAACGCATCTGAAAGCTCGCCCTGTACATTCTGTGAAATCACTGTAATGGACTTACCAACTAGTCTAGGAGTAAATAGTGCAAATATTTTTGCTGCTATGGTTATTAACACTCCAAATAAAAGGCTGTATCTATACTTGTAAAAGTACTTGTTAATATGCTGTAATTCTTTCATTTATAAAATTTAGTCAATATATAACTTGTTAAAAGTATCGCAATTTATAATCTATTTTGTTGTAAATACTCTAATAATCTGTTAATTTTGCACGCTGTTATTAGACAATTCCTAATAAACAAAACTATTCAAATACCATATTTTAAATGACATTAGACGTTATTAAAGCCGCTGAAATAAAAAAAGCTGATCCAGTTTTTGGACAACTTTCTTTTGATAATCACGAACAGGTTGTTTTTTGCAACGACAAAGATACAGGTTTAAAGGCAATAATTGGAATACATAATACGGTTTTAGGGCCAGCTTTAGGTGGCACCAGAATGTGGAATTATGCCAATGAATGGGAGGCTTTAAATGATGTATTAAGACTGTCTAGAGGAATGACCTTCAAAGCAGCCATTACTGGACTAAATTTAGGTGGAGGAAAGGCCGTTATTATAGGTGATGCCAAAACTCAAAAAACACCAGAGTTAATGAAAAAATTTGGTGAATTTGTGCACTCCTTAAGTGGGAAGTATATAACTGCTGAAGATGTAGGTATGGAAACTGCCGACATGGATTTGGTACGCGAAGTGACACCTTATGTTACAGGAATATCTGAAGACAAAGGAGGTGCAGGAAACCCTTCGCCAATAACAGCTTATGGTGTTTATATGGGAATGAAAGCCGCAGCAAAATTTAAATTTGGAAGCGATATTTTAGAAGATAAAATAGTTTATGTTCAAGGTATTGGACATGTTGGCGAATCATTGGTTGAACACTTAACCAACGAAGGTGCAAAGGTTGTAATTGCTGATATTAATCCAGAAAGGCTAAGTGAAGTAAGCCAGAAATATGGTGCTACCATTTATACAGGAAATGATATCTATTCAGAGAAAATGGATATTTATTCGCCTTGTGCATTGGGTGCTACCATAAACGACGAAACCATTTATAAGCTAAAAGCTCAGATAATTGCTGGCGCAGCAAACAACCAATTGGCTACCGAAGATAAACATGGAGCAATTCTACAAGAAAGAGGCGTTGTATACGCACCAGATTTCTTAATTAATGCAGGAGGTATTATTAACGTTTATGCAGAGCTTGAAGGATATGATAAGCAAGAAATAATGCGTAAAACAGAAAATATATACAATACTACCATTGAAATATTAGAAAGTGCTGCTAAAAATGGCATCACCACTAATCATGCAGCGGTTAATATTGCTAAGAACAGAATAGAAGAGCGAAAAAAAGCCAATTCTTAATAAAATATAAAAATAATCTTATTTTTGCAAGGCGAAAGACGAACGTTTTTCGCCTTAATAATTGGATTCATAAAGTTCTTTAATATGCTTAATAGACGACACATTCGTATCAAAGTAATGCAAATTATATATGCCTTTAATGGCAATGAAAGTGATGACTTACAAAAAAACGAACGGTTTTTGCTAAAAAGCATTGATAGTATGTTAGATCTGTACTTTATTCTTATCTCTCTTTTGATAGAAGTTCAAAAAAAAGCAGAATCTCACCTTGATAAATCTCAGAAAAAGCACTTAGCAACTTCAGAAGATAAAAATCCCAATAAAAAATTTGTTAATAACGAAGTATTACTTCAGCTCAAGAACAATGCTCTAATAAAGGCATCGTTAGAAAAACGAAAAATCAATAATTGGGATCTTGATAGTGAATATGTAGACGTTATTTTTAAAGCTTTAATATCTAGTGAGTTGTATAAGGACTATATGGCAACCAAGACATCTACATTTAAAGAAGATAAACTCTTTGTTGTTGATCTTTTTAAAGAAATAGTTGCTCCAAATGAAAAGTTGTATGATTATCTGGAAGATAAAAACATTACTTGGGTTGATGATTTACCAGTTGTAAATACAGCAATAGTAAAGCTTTTGAGAAAGAATAAAGCGACTTCTAGTGAAAGTCATTTTATACCAAAACTTATAAAAGACGATGATGATAAAGCATTTGCAGTAGAGCTTTTAAAGAAAACCATCCTAAATTTATCTGCATTTTCTGAAGAAATCCAAGAAAAAACCCAAAACTGGGACAAAGACCGCATAGCCAACATAGATTTTGTGCTATTGCAAATGGCAATTTGTGAGTTTCAGAAGTTTCCTTCAATTCCTGTAAAGGTTACCATTAATGAGTATATTGAGGTTGCAAAAGAGTATTCAACACCTAAAAGCAGCGTATTTATTAATGGCGTTTTAGACAAGCTTGTAAAGGAATATAATGATAAAGGAACGTTAAATAAAATAGGAAGAGGATTGATGTAATTTTTTTTTTATTACATTTATACCCTGAAAATAACCGAAATTTAAATAATAACCCAAATGTTTGTCTTTGATAAACGACTAAAAATGAATGACATGAAAAAAATAATTTTAGGATTATCTGCATTATGTATGGTTGCCTTTACTTCTTGTAAAGAAGATGCAACTACAAAAATTAAGTCTGAAAACATTACGCAGGCAGCTGATAGAGATGCTGTAAATGTTGACTTCCCTGTTCTTACTTTTGATAAGTCTGAGCACGATTTTGGTGAGATTGAAGATGGTACACCAGTTGAAACAGTGTTTTCTTACACAAATACTGGTAAAGCACCATTGGTAATTACAGATATTAAAAGTACCTGTGGTTGTACTGTACCAGAAGATTGGAGTAAAGAACCTTTAGCTCCAGGAGCTTCTGCGCAATTTACTGTTAAGTTTAATGGTAAAGGAAATGGTAACACATCAAAAACAGTTACTGTTACTTCAAACACTGAGTCTGGAAAAGAAACTGTTAAAATTAAAGCTTTTGTAAAAAATGGTGCTACACCATCAATGCAAGCTTTACCAGCAGGATCTACTCAGCCAGTTAAAACTAGTACACAGCCAGGTCACGAAGGTCATAACCACAACTAATACTATTTAATGGAAGGATTAGGACAATTTGCGCCTTTTATTTTAATGTTTGCTGTTGTGTATTTCTTTATGATTGCACCACAAATGAAACGTGCTAAACAAGAAAAGAAGTTTGCAGCCGAACTAAAACGAGGCGACAATGTGATTACAAAAAGCGGAATGCATGGCAAAATATTTGAACTTACAGATCAGGCTTGTGTAATAGAAACTCAAGCTGGAAAAATTAAATTTGAACGTTCAGCCATTTCAATGGAAATGAGCAAAAAGCTAAATGCACCAACTGTAAAAAAATAATAAACACACTTTATTATAAAAAAAGCTTCAAAGGATTATTCTTTTGAAGCTTTTTTAGTTTTGTCATCAGTCATCTAGCAATTCTTATACTTATCATGTAAGCCAACACCTTGCAATATCATTGGTTTTATTTTTTCCAACCGGCTTAGTTTGGTTGGTTCGCGTTTTGCTGTTACGATATGCTCACAATATTCTCGTTGTTTTGAAGGTGATAAATCGTTAAAACTTGAATGAAGCGCTTTATCTTTATCTAATTCTGCTTTTAATTCTGGCGGAATAATGGTTTTCTTTTTACTTCGGTCTGGTGTTATCTCTTTACCAGCTTTTTGGTTGTCTATGGCTTCTTTTACATAAGTCAAAACCATATCTTTATTAACATCATTAATAGATTCAAAACGCATTTGCCTTAAAGCTTTGGTTTTTTCTTGTGCATTTACCAATAGCTTGTGTTCATCCTTTAAAAAAACACCATTGAAAAACCAGATGCCAAAATGATTTTTAAAAGCACCTAAGCCAACTACATTTTTACCCTCTAAATCATAAACAGGAGCACTCCATTTTATGGCTTCGTTAAGCTTTGTTTTTAATATAATGTTACGAAGTAAGGTTAGAGCCTCACTAAAATGCTCATGGGTTTCTATATACTCTTCAACTGAGGTTACTTTTTTCATGGTTTTTGAGTTTTTATTAATCTATGACTATTTCTGGATTTAAAAATTTGTAAATCTGACCACCAATTGCAACTGTAATTACATCATCATATATTTTATTTAGAATATCATATTTATTTTGCAGTTCTAATTTTTTAATAAACAAGACTCTTTGTTGATTTTCATTAAAACCACTTTTAGTCAAGTCTCCTACTTCGAACATTCCATGCTTACTAGATTTTACTGATATAGGAATATTTTTTAGTTGTAAGTTTTTAGAATTAGCTTTAGAAATTAACACTAACAGCACATTCTTGTATTCTCCGTATTCACTCCAAAAACCAGGCATTATATTTATATCATAATCTATTAAATAATCAACATTGTAAAAATCGCCTAGAATCTCATTAAAAGTACCATTTTCATTGTAAAAAAAGTATGGAAGTAATCTAAAATAGTTTTTTTTGTAATTAGCATTATAACCTACAATGCCTTTCTCATTTAAAATCTTTGCATTGATTTCAGGTTTTATATCTGGACGTGGTAATTTTGTTGCGGTTGAGCATCCTGTGAGTATTAATAAAATAAATAGAAAAGTTATTGTTTTATGCATAAATCCAAACTTATAATAAATGACTTACCAAATCCCAGCATACTCTAAATTTTCATTGGTTTGGCTGGTTAAATAATCAAATTTCTGTTTTATAATTTGTCTTACATGCAAATAGTCATGCGCCAACCAATTGTCTACATAATGCTTTGCTGTTACTTTTCCTAGCTTTGGATGAATATAGTAATTGTCCCAATTCGGGTTTTTTAATTCTTGTAACCAAGTAATTGAAGCATCACGTTCATTTAGGAATTTTTTTAATATGTCTTCATAATTCTGCTCCATGTACTTGTGGTCTGTTACCCAATCCAAAGGGTTAAAAGGAGGTGGTTGTGTGTTGGGTTGTTCTAAAACCCATTGTGCTCTAAATCTAAAATCAAATTGTTCTTCGTCGTACAAATGGCATACAATTTCTAGTAAGCACCATTTATCAGGTCTTGGTCGCCAAGTAATAAGCTCTGGTTGAACACCTTCAAGCAACGATTGAAAAACAAATTTATTTTTTTTAAGTTGTTCTGCGACGTTCATGCTATTATTTGTAGAGTTTCAATACGTGATAAATTTAATATTCGTGTTTTTACCATAGTAACAAAAATATGTAATAATGGATATTAATTTTGAGGTAAATACTCTTTTGGAATGGGATTTTCATCGGATTCTTGCATCCAATAAATATTAATTATCCACCAACGCTCACCATCATTTAGTAATTGAATACTATTAATGCCTCTCATAAAAGGTTTTGTATCGGCTTCGCTTCTAAAAGATTCGTAAGTACTAAAAACTTGAGTTATATTCCCAAAAGTGTTTACAGATCTGTGTATTTCTTTTTCAAAAAAACCATTTTCAATAAGCCATTTTCCTGAGCTTTTAATATAATCATCAGGTGTCATAAATCTTGCAGTATGAAGGCCTTCAGCATTTTTGCCTGAAGGAATTAACTTAGCTTCTGAATGAAACAGATATTTAAAGAGTTCCCAATCTCTTTCTTGACTTTTTTCACCAGAAATTACACCATAAAGTGTAGAAAGCGTGCTTTCTAAAGTTTTTACTTTGTTTGAATAGTTATTGGACTGAGCACTTATGTTCATTGAATAAACAGCAAAAGAAATCAATAAGACTGTTACTTTTTTCATATCATTAATTTTTAGGTTTTAAATCCATTAGTTTTTCTGCGATAAAATAAATATACCACTTGTGGTTAAATCATCTTGGCTTAAATCTTTAAAACGCTTTGCAAGATCACTCTTTGATAAGATATTTTACTTTTTTTCTACGAATTGTTTTAAAATTTTAAAATGGTGTTTATGATGTAAGTTAATGTGTTTAGAGCAAGGAAAACGACTTATCATTTCGTTTTTTCCACCAGTAATGAGTTCCCATTCCCATTCACTAAAAGTATAGTGACCATTCCAAATGCTTATGGTGTTTATGCATTTTAAATCGATGGTATGAGACATAAATCCGTTTGGTTTTAACCAATCTCTCATGACTTCATAGGTTTCATCCAATCCATAAATATGCATTAAAACGGCTTGTGAAAAAATAAAATCGACAGAGTTTTTGTTAACAATTGAAGTGTTGTTCCAAGGAATTTGAAATTTAATAAATTTGTTGTCAGGATTGTCAATGTTCTTTATTTCATTACGAATGGCTTCAATTCTTTCTGGAGCAAGGTTTTTTATTAAAACTTCTTGGGTAAGTATGTGAGAAGGAAACTTATAATCGTCGAGTATTGGGTTTACTTTATCAAATTCGGTTTGGTTTGGTATATCAGTTCGTGCTTTAAACAATTCAACTAATTCATCAAAAATTCTTAAGTTTCTGTCTGAATCCCAATATTTAACAACATCGAAGCCATATATTTTGTCGCTTCCAGAGAGCAAAGCGGCCAAACCGCTGCCAAGTGAGTTACCTGGTCCAAATTCAGCAACAACTTTTGGGACTTCATTACTAAACTCCGATAAGTTTTTTAAATGGCGCATCCATACTGTATAACAATATCTAGTATTAGTGGTATTGCCACCACCACCACCACCAGTTGGTCGTTTTGGTAAGAATTTTTTTAGAAGTTTATGTTTTAAAAACCCTTTAACCAATGGCTTTATTTTCTCTTTTCTCATAGAATGGAATTTTTAAAATAGCCATTAACCATTTGATTTTGAATGTGCTATTGGAATAAAATTAAGCAATTAATCAATACCAACGCTTTTTTCTCTTTTTAGAGGCTTCACTTTTGCGCCCTTTTTTGTGCTTGCTTTTGAGCGTTTTGGATTTGTGAATTATTGGTTTTGCTTTTGGATCTAAAGGGTAAGGGTGGTCTTCAATAACATCCAATTGCAAATTGATGAGCTGTTGTATGCTTTTTATGTAGCTTTTTTCATCTGCACCACAAAACGAATAGGCAACGCCTTTGTTGCCAGCTCGCGCTGTTCTTCCAATTCTGTGCACATAGGTTTCTGGTACATTAGGCAAATCAAAATTTATAACAGAGTCCAAGTCATCTATATCAATGCCTCTTGCAGCAACGTCTGTTGCTATAAGAATATTAACGTAACCATTTTTAAACTTTTTTAAAGCGTCTTGCCTTATGTTCTGAGTTTTATCACCATGAATGGTTTCAACTTTATAACCGTTTTTCGCTAATGTTTGCTCCAATTTATCAACACCAAATTTTGTACGTCTAAAAATGATGATTCTACCTTTAATAGTGTTTCGTAAAAGGTGCAAACACAATTCTATTTTATTGCGTTTTGGCACATAATACAATACTTGATTTACATTTTTGGAAGTAGACGCATTTGGAGTCACTTCAATACGCTTAGGGTCTTTTAAAATCGTGTTGGCTAATTGTTCTACTTTGTAAGGTATAGTTGCCGAAAATAATAAGGTCTGCTTGTTTTCAGGACATAAGCGCTCAATTTTTTTAACATCATCAATAAAACCTAAGTCTAGCATTAAATCGGCTTCATCCAGAACTAAAATTTGCACATAATCTAGATTTATCAAATCTTGTTTATGCAAGTCTAATAAACGACCAGGTGTTGCAATTAAAATATCGATGCCTTTATTTAAAATGTCTTTTTGTGGTTCAATGGACGTGCCACCATAAATCACAGCCGAACGCAAATTGGTGTACTTACTATATGCCTTAAAATTTGCTTCAATCTGAATAGCCAATTCACGAGTTGGACTTACCACCAAAGCGTTTATTTTTTTGCCTTTTTTTGGAGCATCTTGATAATCGAACAACAGTTGCAAGATAGGTAAAGCAAATGCAGCTGTTTTTCCAGTACCAGTTTGAGCCGAGGTAATCATATCCTTTTTGTCTAAGACTAATGGAATGGTTTTTTCTTGAACCAAGGTTGGATTGTCATAACCAGATTCTGCAATGGCTCTGAGCAAAGGTTTATTGAGTTGTAAGTCTTTAAAGGACATAAAGTTTTTTAGTGTTTATTAAAGACTGTAAAGGTAGGAAATCGATTTTGAAATTTTTTAGTGTGTTTTTATGCTTTCGTTTAACGGTCTCGTATATGAAAAGTAGCGGTTTTACTCACTAATTTTCAGTTTAACAATGACTTCTAATTTGCTCATTTTCTTTCAAATACGACATTACCTTCTTTTATGGTGGAAAGTACTTGAATATCTTTAATGGCATCCGTTTCTACTTTCAAAGGGTTGTCAGAAAGAATAACAAAATCGGCTAACTTCCCTTCTTCCAATGTTCCTTTTTTGTCATCTTCCCAATGCTGATAGGCACTCCAGTCGGTTATGCACTTCATTGCCTCATAAGGTGTCAAACGCTCATTTGGTCCTATTTCTTTACCGCTTCGAGATGTTCTGCTTACTGCTGTCCAAACCATACGCATTAAATTTGGTAAGGCTACAGGTGCATCTGTATGGATGGTAAGTTTAAGGCCTTTGTCCAAGGCTGTGCGTGTTGGACTAATTTTTTGTCCAAGCTCTTCTCCTATTAACTGCTCGTGCCAGTCTCCCCAATAAAAAGTATGCAATGGAAACAGTGATGCTATCACATTTAATTGTTTAAGCGAGTCTAATTGGTCAGGTCGTATATATTGACCGTGAATAAGAACATTGCGTAGATCTTTGGTTCCAAATTCTTTTTCGGCTGCTTGTAGTCCTTTTATCATTTGGTCGGCAGCAGCATCGCCATTGGCGTGTGTCAATATTTGCCAATTATTTTTGTAAGCCATTTTGTAAACATCGGCAACATCATCATCGTTTGGAATAGCAGGATATCCTTTGTAGTCTGTTGGTGCACCATCTGGCGGAAGTAAATAAGGCTCCGTTCGCCAAGCTGTTCTGCCTTGTGGCGAACCATCAAGTGTCATTTTAATACCACCAATTCTATAATGGTTATTATATTCTTTAGAATTCCATTCTGTTTCCATATATTTTGCCGAAGGATAGTCGATATACGAAACCACATCGATATCAAACAATCCTTTTTCTGCAAATGCAGCCATAATTTCGTGCTGTTGCATTGCTTTTCCTTCTTGTATAGTCGTGTAGCCATAACTTTTCGCCATATCAAGTCCAGCTTGCATTTGCTTTGCCAAATTTTCCGGTTTCGTTGCGGTTACCGCTTTAGCCATATAAGGTATGGCTGCGAGTTCTTCCAAAACTCCATTTGGTTCCTTACTATTGGGCATTCGTCTTATAATTCCTCCTTCAGGATCTGGCGTTCCAGCACTTATTCCAATCATTTCTAGTGCTTTGGAATTCATTACACAAAAATGAGCGGATATGTGTATTGCCATTACAGGATGCTCTGTAGAAACTTTGTCTAAATCTTCTTTGGTTGGAAATCGTTTTTCTTCAAGTTGCGAATCGTCAAAACCAAGTCCGAATATCCATCCAGTAAGCTCGATATTTTCTGGGGTTGCCCAGTCTTTTAGAGTGTTTACCAAGTCATTTATATTTTTTATGCCAGCATCTGGAAGTGGCAATAAATTAGCGCCAGAAGCTTGAGGTCCAAAACCAAAAAAATGAGCGTGACCATCAATTAGACCGGGAAAAAGAGACTTCCCATTCAAATCTATAATTGTTGTACTATCACCTTGAAGTTTTAAAATTTCTTTCTTGGTTCCTATTTTTTGAATGACACCATTTTTAACAGCAATAGCCTCGACATATTCTGCTTTTTCTCCTTTCATCGTAACGATATCACCATTATAGTAAATTGTGGTCGCTGCTTTACTGTAATCTATTTTTGTTTTAATATCATTACAGCTAATAATACTCAGTAAAAACAGTAGATAAGTAATTTTTTTCATTTTAATTCATTGTTAATTTGCGTTTTTTTATCTTGCAGGTAACAGAAGTTAAACCAAGTTAGCCTTTTTAAATGATAAAGTCAACAATTAAGCTTTTCAACTCATAGAGACTAGGGTGTGTGTGGTTTTCCTAATGCTATTATTACTGATTATTTAGAGACATCCACAGTATAAGTTGCCACAATATCATCTTCAATTTTTAAGTGTACATCATATAATTTTTTGTACTTAAACTTGTACTTAAATTTAATTAAACCATCTTCGTTTTTAAGGTCGTAAATTTTAAATGGCTTTTCTTTTACACCTTTGTATTGCATCATGCTAATTTTATCGAGGTCTATGTTTTTGTAAGACTTAAAACTAAACTCAATTTCGGCATATCTAGTGGAGGTTAGATGCATTTCATTAGGACTAACAGGTAATATTTTATGTTTGTAGGTTTCGCCATACACCATTGGTGACGATACGAAAGGCTTATCTTTTAAACTAGCATCAAGCAACCATTTTGGGTCTATTGGATAGTGACTTTTGGCAAACAGAATTGGGTCTGTTAAAAAATAGCCATCGTTGTATTCATTTATAAAAACATTATAGTCATCAAAATAACCACTTGACCAAGTAGCATCAACCAAATACCATTTGTTGTTTAATTTTACAGCATTCCATGAATGATTTGTGATTTCTAGATAATCTGCATTAGTAGATGTTGTACGACCATAACCATCAATAATTTCACATTCAATATCAGCTAAAAAGCTTAATTCTTTTATTAAATATGCGTAACCAGTGCACATGGTCTTTTTTTGTTTGAATAGCTTATTAAATGCTTTTGCTTTAAATTCTTTGTTCCACTTTAAAAAAGCTGCACTATCATTTTTAAATTCCTCTCGTTTTTCAATGACCTCATTATCTTGTTTTGGGTCGCCATCAATGTTATTGCAAACCCAAGTATAAATAGCTCTAAATTTCTCTACATCTGTAGGCAAATCATGAGTTAGGTTATGTGCCAATAGTGGAAGATTATATAAATCTGCACCTTTTTGCATTATTGCCACATTATCTGCTATATTAAAATCTATATGCTTAAAATCAGATATTTGAGCAATAGAGCTATTTATAATTAAAAAGGATATAAAAAAAAAGATGCTCTTCATGCCCTTAGTTGTCTTTTTTCTTTTTAGATGAATACACTTTTTTGTTTGCAACTGCTCCAACAACAATAATTTCTTCTAGTGTTGTGTCTAATTTTAGGGTTATGTTAGATGCGGAATTTTGGTTTTCAATAGTAACATATTGAGTTTCTAAACCTACATAACTAAAAATTAAGATATCTCCTTTTTTTAATTTCTGTGGAAACTCAAAATGACCATCCATATCTGTTATTGTCCCTACACTGGATCCTTTCAGGATAACATTAGCGCCAGCTAGTGGTCCATCTTCATCTGAAACTATTCCTTTTACAACAAAACTAGTGTCTGTTGTTACCTCTTGTGCTTGTGCTGTAGTAACTGAGAACATCATTAAGCACACTAAAGCTATTCCTGCCAAATAGCTGCCTTTTTTACTTCTTTGATTTTTCATGATATAAAATTTTTACGTTAATATATAATAAAACTATATAGTAATCAAGTATTTAAAAATAAGAACTTAGTAAACAATACTTTTTAGTGAGCGAAGTACTACTTTCGTTGAGTGAAAATTTGGGTACTGTTATTAAAAAAGCCACTTCAAGTGAAGTGGCTTCTTACTAAAGTGTTATAAAATTTTAAATAAATAGTAAATGTGTATTGTCTCCTTTTGCACGTTCATAAAAATCGCCAACAGTTAAAACGCCATCTAAATCATCAATTAGGTTCTCTTTGTCTAAATGGAACATATCCATAGCCAATTTACAAGCCCAAAGTTTTGTTCCTGATGCTGACAAAATTTCCAAGAATTCTCCAACTGGCGGAATGTCTAGTTTTTCCATTTCGGCTTTCATCATTTTAGTAGCTAAAGCTTCCATTCCTGGCAAACCACCAAGCATGGTTGGAATATGCATTCCTGGATTACCAACAGTGGCTACATGTAGTTTTTCAAGTTTCTTTTTTGTAATGGCTTCCAGACCAAAAAAAGTGAAAAATATTTCAGATTCTATGCCTTCCATTCGTGCGCCATTTGCTAAAATAAAGCAAGCGTAAACATTATCTATTGTAGCTTTAGATAAAATGAGCATCATTTTTTTAATGGGCTTTTTATCATCTACTGATTTAGTTACTGGATTTTCAATTGTATTTTCCATGGTCATAATTTTAATGTTCTTAGATACAGCTTACAGGTTTCGGAATGCCAGCAATTCTACTTGAAATTTTAAGTGGTCCTTTTGGAAATAATTGATAGAACTCCTTAATGCTAACGATACCGCTTTTTCCAACTTTTCTGATGCTTAGTGGCACTTCTTTTCTGCATTGATCTTGAAGATAGTTTATAACTTCCCAATGTCTATCTGTCATTTCAATGCCTTCTTCTTTTGCTATTTCAGCACCAACTTCTTTGGTCCATTGACTTAAATCTGTTAAATATCCTTGTTCGTTACAAGTGACACAGAGTTCTCCGTATGTTTTTTCTATTACCATTGTTTTAGTATTTAATTAATTGTTTCTTCTATTTGTTTGCCAGCTGTATCCATTTTGGCAGATACAAATGGGATGTGTTTTCCTTTTATGAGCATGTTCCAGTAAATCCATTTAAAGGCTAATTTTCCCATGTGATTCATGTGTGTTTCTTTTAATAAACTCAAAGGTCCAATACCTGGAAAAGGGAATGTACCTTTTACTGGTTCTTGTGTATAATTGAAGTCGATGAGTAAAGCTTTGCCATGACCAGTTTCAATAAAACAATTGGAGTGTCCATCAAATTCTTTTTTAAGCTCTTTACCTTCAATATACCTTTTGATGTTTTCGGTTAATATTTCTGCTTCAAAGTGAGCCACTGAACCAGCTTTTGATGCTGGAAGGTTAGTGGCATCACCTATAGCAAATATGTTGTCTTTAACTGTGCTTTGCAAGGTGTTTTTATCGGTTGGTACATAATTGAGTTCGTCACCAAAACCAGAGCGTTCAATCATTTCGTCTCCCATATTTGTTGGCACAGTTACCAAAAGATCGTACTCAATTTCTTCTTCAGCGTAATCAATTATTTTTTTGTTCTCGCCATCTACTCGTTCAATATTAAAATCAGGAATTACTTTTATGTTTTTTTGTTCCAACAAATAGTTAAGAGCTTCCGTGGCTTTTGGTTTGGTGAATGCTCCAGACATTGGAGTTACAAACGTAATATCCACTTTATCTCTCATGCCTTTATTTATGAAGTATGAATCTGCTAAAAAAGCGAACTCTAAAGGTGCTACAGGACATTTAATTGGCATTTCTGAAATGTGTACTACAAGTTTGCCACCTTCCCATGTTCTTAGTTTATTTCTCAGGTTTTTTGCACCTTCATAAGTATAGAAATCAAAGACTGATTTATACCAATGTTCACCAAGCATACCTTCAATTTCTTGAGGTGCAATATTAGTTCCTGTTGCAATGATTAAGATATCATATTTAAGGATGTCTTTGTTTTTGAGGATTACATTATCATTGCCTTTATCGATTCGATCTATTTTTTCTTGAATCAGATTAACACCTTTTGGAATAAACTTCTCAATTTTCTTTTTTACATCTTTAGTTTTATATAGGTCAAATGGAAGAAACAAAAATCCTGGTTGGTAGTAGTGCGTTTCTTCTTGATCTACTATGGTTAAATTCCATTCTTTCTTTGGAAGTGCTTTTCTGAGGTGGTTGACCATCATGGTTCCTGATGTGCCTGCTCCTAATATGAGTAACTCTTTCATTGTCTTTAATTTTATGATATAAAAGTACTTATACAGGTTGGCAATAAACATGACATTTGTCATGATGGTATGTAACAAGTGTTACAATTGGTAAGGCTTTTAGTTACTTTGATAGTATAAAAAAACCACCTTGAAAAAGGTGGTTTTTTACAATACTCAAAAAATATTATTGAATTACAAACTTTCTTGTTGTTGTATTTCCGTTTACACCTTCAACTTTTATAATGTAAATTCCAATGTTTAAAAAGCTGAGAGGTATTTCTTTTAGAATTTCAGATGACTTTAAAACTTCTTGACCCAAAAGGTTATACACAAAAACACTTTTTACTTCTGCTAGGTTTTGATTCTCACTAAAGTGGAGACTGTTGTTATATATATAGAATTTATAACTTGCTTTAATGTGATCATTTAGAAGACTTAATGCATTGTTATTAAAAAGATTAAGCACATTAGTTTCTGATAGCGCAGATTTGTAAATTCTCAAGTCATCAATACTGCCGTTAAAAAATTCGTTTCCTGTTCTTGCTCCAATGGTAAGCATATTTGTTACTAAACCATAAGGACTTGAAGCTGTTGTGTGAGATGCCAAAGCACCATTAATATAAACTTGTTTTGAATTATCTGTATTGGAAACCACTGCTATGTGGTTCCAGTCATTTACTATTAAAGGCAAACTGTTGGAATTTGCAAAGTCTTTATATTCAAACTGAATGTATCCAGTAGATTTTGTTCTTAATAAATAATTTGTAGCTGTGGTGTAATTAGATTTTCCAAGAATCATAGCGTTTTGAAGCGTAGTTGGTTTTACCCAAACAGAAAAAGATAATTCATCACTGCTGTTTAAGATGTTATTGTGAGCAACTGTAATAATATCGTTACCATCAAAACTATACGCACTATTAGGATTTCCAAATCTGTCTGTAGTTAAGGTTGCTCCATTTACTGTTCCATCAAGGCTATTACCACTTTCATCATTGGCATTTCCGTTAAAAGGGTAGTAGGCTACTAAGTCTTTGGTCTCATACAATTTAATATCATCCCAAGTCATTTTTGTTGTACCTGAGTTTCCTGCAGCAAGCATTAAATGAATTGAATTTACGGAAGGGTGCATTGGGAATTCTGAAATAATTTCAGAACCATTGTCACCACTAACTAAAGCACCATTAATGTAAACTTTATATGTTTTAGCAGTTAAATCATGTTCCATTTTGAAGTGATACCAATTACCAGATACATAATCTTGGATTATATAAGTGGAACCACCTTGATATAAAGTAGATATTTTACCATTGAAAAATTGAAGACGAGATGTTCTAGTTCCCCAGGTTCCCACTGTAAAATCACCTAAACCTATGCTTCCTGCTAAACCACTTAAAATTTTTTCAGGATTAACCCAAGCCTCTATAGTTACAAGGTTAGGTATGCTAGTAGGAATTTTGTAAAATTCTGAAGCCCAGCCACTTCTTCCTTCCATTTGAAAAGCTTTAATTCCATTGTAAACAGGACTATCTACTACTTTCTGATTTGCATCACCTGTACCATTATACTTTAGAATCCAACCATTTGGTATGGTTCCTAAAGCATCAGTTTCAAAATCATCATTTACAATAAAGCCTTGTGAATAACTAAAAAAATTTACTGTTGTTACAATTAACAGGCATAAAATAAGTCTCTGGTGTAGTTTTGTTTTCATAGTTTGAGTATTTAATTAAACCTACTTTAAAGATATTTAAGTTGATTTAATTAAAGTATGATTTTTGTCATGATTGAATGTGACAAATGTTACAATTGGCAACACTTTTTTGTGTTTTATGGACATAAAAAAACCACTTCAATTGAAGTGGTTTTTTTAAGTATATATAGATGTTCTCAAAGAACAGACAAGTTACTTTCAAGTTATTTTATCATGTCGTAACTGCGCTTAATAAATTCGCTAAGCTCTTTTCCTTTCAATAAGCCTTGAGATAGGCGAGCTAAATCCAAACTCTGATTGATTAAGCGCTCTTGCTTTTTCTTGGTCTTGGTGTTTAAAATTTCACCAACAAGCTCAGAATTTGTATTTACAACAAGGTTGTACATTTCTGGCATATTGCCCATTCCAAACATACCACCACCAGTTTGCTGCATTTCCTTCATACGACGCATAAATTCTGGTTGTGTTATCATAAATGGCGCTGCATTGCTGTCCATAGGCTCTAACTGTACCATGAATTTTTCTGAAGGCACAACCTCTTTCAACAATTCATCCAATTGCTTTTTCTCATCCTCAGATAATTTTGAAATTTTAGTGTCTTCTTTTTTAATGAGGTTGTCAATATGATCTGCATCAACACGAGCAAATGAAATCTTTTCTTTTGTGCTCTCTAGTTTCTGGATTAAATGTGATACAATCGGAGAGTCTAACAACAACACTTCATAACCCTTTGCTTTTGCCTCTTCAATATAACTGTGTTGCGCCTCTTTATCTGAAGCATATAAAATTACCAACTTATCATCTTTATCTGTCTGATTGGCTTTAATTTTATTGAAAAGTTCTTCATAGGTATAATACTTGTCATCAACCGAAGGATACAAAGCAAAGGCATTTGCTTTTTCAAAGAATTTTTCCTCAGAAAGCATTCCGTATTCAATGACGATTTTGATGTCGTTCCATTTAGCTTCAAAATCTTCACGATTCTCATTAAATAATGATTTTAACTTATCAGCGACTTTACGAGTGATGTAAGATGAAATTTTCTTTACTGCTCCATCGGCTTGCAAGTAAGAACGAGATACGTTTAATGGAATGTCTGGCGAATCAATGACACCACGAAGCATTGTCAAGAATTCAGGTACTATGCCTTCAACATTATCTGTTACAAATACTTGATTTTGATAGAGCTGAATTTTATCCTTTTGAATGTTTAAATCATTCGTCATCTTTGGGAAATACAAGATTCCTGTAAGATTAAACGGATAATCAACGTTCAAGTGTATGTTGAATAAAGGCTCTTCAAATTGCATTGGGTACAATTCTCTGTAAAAGTCTTTATAGTCTTTATCTTCTAAATCAGCTGGCTGCTTAGTCCACGCTGGATTTGGGTTGTTGATGATGTTATCAACCGTTATTTTTTTGTGAGGTTCTTTGGTTTCCTTCCCATCTTTATCCTTAATGGTTTTTGGTGTAAAGTCAGGATCGTTTACTTCTTTCGTTCCAAATTTAATTGGAATAGGCATAAACTTGTTGTACTTCACTAAAAGTTCACGAATACGTGATTCTTCAAGGAATTCTTTATCGTCATCTGTTATGTGTAGAATAATTTCTGTTCCTCTTTCAGTTCTGTCAGATGGTTCAAGCGTAAATTCTGGCGAACCATCGCAGGTCCAATGTGCTGCAGGTTCATCTTTGTAAGATTTTGTAATGATTTCTACCTTTGAAGCTACCATAAAAGCAGAATAAAAACCTAGTCCAAAATGACCAATAATTCCAGCATCTTTAGCTGAATCTTTGTACTTGTCTAAAAATTCTTCAGCTCCAGAAAAAGCCACTTGGTTAATGTATTTTTCAACTTCGTCAGCTGTCATTCCAATCCCTTGATCAATAATGTGAAGTTTTTTGCCTTTTTTGTCAATTTTTACTTCAATCTGTGGATTGCCATATTCTACTTTAGCTTCACCAATATTAGTCAAATGCTTAAGCTTCATTGTAGCATCAGTAGCATTACTTATAAGTTCACGTAAAAATATCTCGTGGTCACTGTATAGAAACTTTTTAATTAACGGAAAGATATTCTCAACCGAAACATTAATATTTCCTTTTGTCATGATGTATGTTTTTTTAATTTGAATACACTAAGTCAAAAAAAATACCATTTCTGTATTTGTGACAAGTTGGCATAAAAAAAGCCATTCATTCCGAAACTCAGAACAAATGGCTTTTATGAAAATTGATTCTATTTAGTTTTTCAATTTAGTTTCAGTCGTGCTAACCGTTGGTTTGTTTTTTACATGTTCTTCCAACCAAGAATCTTGTTCCCAAAGCATGTGCATAATACTTTCTTTAGCAGCATAGCCATGACTCTCTTTTGGCAGCATCACTAATCTAACGGTTGCACCTAATCCTTTAAGCGCATTAAAATAACGTTCACTTTGTAAAGGGTATGTTCCAGAGTTATTATCTGCAACACCATGAATAAGTAATAAAGGCGTTTTCATTTTATTAGCATGCATAAATGGAGACATGCCATAATATATTTCTGGAGCTTCCCAATAACTGCGTTCCTCACTCTGGAAGCCAAAAGGTGTTAAGGTTCTATTATAAGCACCACTTCTTGCTATTCCTGCTGCAAATAAATTGGAATGTGATAACAAATTGGCTGTCATAAATGCACCATAACTGTGACCACCAACAGCTACTTTTTCCCTATCTATCAGTCCTAAATTATCAACTGCATCAATAGCTGCTTTTGCATTGCCAACCAATTGAGGAATAAAAGTATCGTTTGGCTCTTCGTCACCTTCACCAACAATTGGAAAAGCAGCATCATCCAACACCACATAACCTCTGGTTACCCAATAAATTGGCGAGCCATAATTTGGATAAATAAACTCATTAGGATTGGTTGTGCTTTGTGCTGCACTAGATTTGTCTTTATACTCTCTTGGATAAGCCCAAAGAATCATAGGATATTTTTTGCCTTCTTCGTAATCCAATGGTAAATAGAGTGTGCCTTCTAAATCCAATCCATCATCACGCTTGTAATTTAATACACGTTTATTAATATTTTCTAGACTTTTAAAAGGATTTTCAAAAGCTGTAATTGCAGTGAGATCGTTTTTCTTTTTTATGTTCCTGATGTAGTAATTGGGATATTCGGTTTGTGACTCAATACGTACCAAAATCTCACCTTTTTTCATGTTAATAGAACCGTTGAGGTTTTCTAATTTATCTGTGTACTCACTTTGATAAATTCTATTTGTTTTGTTAGTGCTTACATTGTATTCATCAACAAAAGGAAATTGTCCTTTTTCGGAGAATCCGCTTCCCATTCTGAATAATTTATCGCCATCCATTTCTAAAGCATAACGACCATATTTGTTTTTACTACTTACAAAATTTCCTGGATCACTATATACATCTTGATAACTTCTATCTGTAATTATTTTAGGGTCTTGTTTGTTGTTTGAAGGGTTAAATAGATATGTTTTTGTGTTTCTGGTGTTCCACCATCTGTCATAAGCTATGGCAGTCGTTTCATTTCCCCAATCTATTCCAGCGTAACGTTGTTTGGTTTTTAGCAGTAATTTTGGTTCACCATTAAAAGGTGCTTGTACTTGGTATACAGCATCTCTGTAAGCCACATCAACCTCAGGATCGCCATTATCTAGAGCTTCAACCCAAACCAAAGTTGCTGGATGGTCATCACGCCATGACATGCTGCGTTTTCCCAATCGAGTTGCCATAAAACCTTGAGGTCTAACTTCGTCTAAAGGCACATCATTTACCATTTTAACAAAGCTTCCATCAGATTTATAAACGTTGCTTTCACTTGGAAAACGAGAATAGGTTACTAAATAGGAGAATGGACGCTTAATCTTACTCACCATCACGTAATTTCCGTCAGGTGAAAAATTAATATCGTCATACATATCTGCTGGAAGGAAGTCACTCACTTGTCCAGAAAGTGATATTTTTTTGATTTCAGAAAGTGCTAGTTGTTCAAAATTAAATTCGTCATTAGGTGTTTTTAGTAAATCTTGATAAGTTCTGTTTTGTGCTTTTGAGCCATCACTCACAGAAACCGTTGGTCCTGTTGGTACAGCTGTTGCAGTATCAATAAGTGGTTTTTTGTTGCCAGACAGCATTTTTACCAATAGGTTTTTACTGTCGTTAAACCAATTGATGGTACTTCCCATATTCGCATTAATATTGGCTTCTGAGATTTTTGAAGCCGTTCTTGTAAGCACATCTAAAACCCAAACTTCAACACCTTTGTCTGTAGTGTTTAAAAAAGCCATTTTGGTTTCATCTGGCGACCAACTAAAATAGGATAACCTCGGATTTTGAGGTAGTCCTTTCACTTGAGTTGCATCTTTATCTGTCGTTTTTTTAACTTTTAGGTTATTGTAAAACCTGGTTCTGCTTCCAATATTAGTTACAGGATTAATGCGCAAACCTGCAAGTCTTAGTTCTTCTTCAGATAATTCAGCTATGGATTTAAATTGATCTCTGAAAATGAGAATCATTTGTTCTCCTTTGCTGTCTATTAACACACTTGGTGCTAAGGTAACATCAGCTAAATCTGCAATTTGTTTTGGAGGTGTTTGGTACGTTAAATTGTCTTGAGCATTGCTTGTGAGTACAAAAAGTATGCTCATTAATTTTAAAATAGTCTTCATGTTGGTTAATTATTTTGTGTCTTTCAAGATAAGTAAAATCATAATTTAATAATGAAAAGCAATTGTTAAAATTAGAAATGGTTTCACCAAGACCAAGGATAGTGTTTTTTTAATTTTGGATTAGGTTTAATTAGGCATTAATTTGTAAGTTTATAATTCGTATAAAAGTTTCCCATTTTCACTTCGACTGCGCTCAGTGTGACAAATTGGAATTAAAAACAGGGTTTTTTATGTATAATTCAAAAATAATAGGTTTAGGCAAGTATCTTCCTGAACATGTGGTAACCAATGACGATTTATCCAAAATGATGGATACGAATGACGAATGGATTCAAGAACGAACTGGAATAAAAGAACGACGTTGGATAAAGCCAGGCACAGATGATACGTCAGCAGTTATGGGAGCTAAAGCCTCAAAAATGGCTATTGAGCGTTCTGGATTGACTAAAGATGACATTGATTTTATAGTGTTTGCTACCATGACACCAGATTATTATTTTCCTGGTTGTGGTGTGCAAATCCAAGATATGTTAGATATGAAAAATGTTGGAGCTATTGATATCAGAAATCAATGCTCAGGTTTTGTGTATGCCTTGTCTGTTGCAGATCAGTTTATTAAAACGGGAATGTACAAAAATATTTTGGTGGTTGGTGCAGAATATCATAGCAACGGTTTAGATAAAAGTACAAGAGGTCGTGGTGTGACTGTAATTTTTGGTGATGGAGCAGGAGCTTGCGTACTTACCAGAGAAGAAGATACTACTAAAGGCATACTCTCAACACATTTACATAGCGAAGGCAAATATGCAGATAAATTGATTGTTGAAGCACCAAGCATTAGGCATTGGGTTCCTGAGATATTAGAAGCGAAAGACGAAGATCTATCATACTTTCCTTATATGGATGGAACGTTTGTATTTAAGCATGCTGTGGTTAGGTTTAGCGAAGTGATTATGGAAGGTTTAATTAAAAACGGACTACAAAAAGAAGATATAGATATGCTTATTCCTCACCAAGCTAATTTGCGGATTGCACAGTTTATACAGAATAAATTCAGGCTAAGAGACGACCAAGTATTTAACAATATCATGAATTATGGTAACACTACTGCAGCCTCTGTGGTGATAGCACTTACCGAAGCTTGGGAACAAGACAAAATAAATGAAGGTGACAATGTGGTGTTGGCAGCTTTTGGTAGTGGTTTTACTTGGGCGAGTGCTATTATTAAGTGGTAGTTACTTCCTGCGAAGGCAGGAATCTAGAAAATTATAGAATGAATAAAAGAGGATACTTAAAGTTGACTTTTATTATAGTTATTTGCTTTAGTTCGTGTGCTACAGTAAATTTAGAAGATAAAATTCCAGTTGGTGAGTTCAATATCAAGGATGATTTATATTATGAAGAATTGTTATTAAAAAAGGATACTACATTTAATTTAAAAGTTCAACAAGCTCACTACCTTCAAGAATGTAAAGGAAATTGGAAAATTATTTCGAAAACCAAATTAGAACTTATTGGTGACAATTCAACAAAGTTTAGCGGTGTGGATTCAATTTTCTATGAAAAGATGAATTGTAAAAACTTACTGATTGAGTTTCATAGTAAGAACAAAATCAAAAGAAAAAATCACTTTTTAAAAAGAGATCTTAATTAATAGTTCAAATGATTTATAGAATAACAAAATATGATCCTGAGAAGCGAAATAAAGAAGGTGTTTTTCTAGATAATTCTGAATGGACATCAATTAACGATATTGAAAAATCTAAATATAATAATGTAAGTTACCAAGATTATGAAAAAATAGAAACAGCTTATGTAGAATCTATTAAACTTATTCTTGATGAAAAAAATATAACAAGTTTAAAAATTGACTCATTAGAAATTTTTAATTCATTTGAAGATTTTGAAAACTTTAAGAAAGAAGGTCTACTTAAAAACATTAACGTTGATTTTAATAGTGAAATTGAAATCTTAAAGAATGGAGTAATTTTAAATTATAAAGAAATTCTTAAAATTATTCGTTTAATTTTAAGGGAAACGGTTTGGATGAATTTACTCGGTTCTGAATTAAAAGTAATTTTTGGGTATGATTATTATATGTATGTTGAGTGTTCTGAATTAACTAAATCTACCATAGATAAGATTGAAAAAAAAGGACTTTTTGTTGAGGATAATATTGGTCAAAATACTATCATAGTCGTGGACAAAAATGGAAACGAAATATAAGTAAAAGAAGAAAAGAAAGTATCTCAAAATTAACTAAAATTCAATTTAAAAGATTCCCATTTTCATGGGAATACATAAAAAAACCTGAAACAAAGTAAGTTTCAGGTTTTTTAGCTATTAACCAACATTAACATTTACTAAAAATGTTCTTACATATAAGACGTAAAAACGACAATTTTATTTCATGCCAAGTATAAATTTGTGCAAACTTTAACATTTGTAAAGGAAAAGCCCAGATAAAATTTATCTGGGCTTTTTATTAATAACCAAACATTAACACTAACCATCAACTATTTATGTAGGCTATTAATTTTTTTATTTAGAAGATTCCTCCTCCTTCAGTTTCGTTGTCGTCTCTTTGTTTACGTGATTTTGCTCTGTATTTTCCACCACCAAAACGATAGTTTAAT
This sequence comes from Flavobacteriaceae bacterium, assembly GCA_020435965.1. Classification (GTDB taxonomy): domain Bacteria; phylum Bacteroidota; class Bacteroidia; order Flavobacteriales; family Flavobacteriaceae; genus CAJQLB01. The sequence goes on from JAGQYS010000075.1 coordinate 36,018, forward strand.
CCGACACTCCAAATGTTGCTTTCCCAATTAAATTCTACATCTTGTCTAAATGGTCTGTAAGCATCAGCCGCAAATTTCATAGTATTGAACACATCATTGTAGTTAAAACTAAAAGTAGCTTTATCATCTAAGAACGTATATCGCATTCCAAGGTTTACAAATTTCATGGCTTTAACGTCAAATTGAATGCTTTCGTTGGTACCTCTATAGAAACCAAATGCTGTAAAGCTTAAGCTATTGCTCACTTTAAAATTGTTAAAAACTCTAAAGTTGTAGGCAACGTTATCAACTGAAACAGTTTCTAAAACAATATCAGCTTCAGTTGCAGTTTCAACAGGAGCAGTTAAACGCTCACTGATACTTTTTTGAGTTTGTGAATACAAATCAAAACTTGCGTTCAAACTCCACCATTTTGTTGGACGATAGTTACTTGATACTTCAACTCCATAGGATGAGGTATTATTAAAGTTGTCGTCAGTTAATATTAAACGGTTAAAGTCTGCTCTATCAATTAAAACAACGGTTGAGATTTCATCGTTAATTCTTCTGTAAAACACACCAGCTGTAATACTACCTTTTTCAAGATTTCTGGTATAGTTGGTTTCAAAAGAGTTAGTTAACTGAGGTAATAAATCTTGATTTCCAAACTTAGAAATTAATGGTGTATTGAATTCTGGTAACGGATTTATCTGACCAACTCCTGGTCTGTCAATACGTCTGCTATAGCTAAACTGAAATGAGTTTTTCTCTGAAGCATTATAAGTTACAAATGCCGAAGGATACAACTGGAAATAGTCATTAGTAAAAGGTATTTCAGTAACTGAATTTGTGATGAGGTCTGTTTCTTTAGCAAACGACTCTTCTTTTACGCCTTCAGCTCTTAATCCTAATTGAATGTTCCACTTATCATATTGTTTGCTATAGTTTGCGTAAGCTGAGTAAATATCTCTGCTAAAATCAAAATAGGTAAGCGATGGAATATAATCACCATCTATGTTTTGTGAACGACCATCAGACTCATAATTAATAGTATTATTGAACAATCTGGCTTGTAAGCCAAACTCTAATTTTGAAGTTTCACTTAAAGGATCTACATAATCTAAGTTAATAGATGTATTGTCTCTTTCTGTGTTGTTAAGTTCAAAAAAGTTAGGTCTGTTGTTTGCTGAACCAGAAAAAAGGTTGTTTGTATCAGAATCACCTTCATATGTATTGTAGTCAACTTCCAGTTCTATATTTTGACCTTCTTTGTCAAACTTGTGAACATAATTAAAGTTATACTGATCTGAACTGTTATCACCTTCATTTGTGATTAATTGATTTTGGAATGTATTATTACCATAAAAAATATTAGTTTCAGCGTCTGTACCTCCATCAAAAAGATTCTTACTTGTAAATACTGAGATTGTGTTCTTATCGTCCATGTAAAAATCTACACCTACTTTAAACACATTAGATTTACGTTTATCTAAAACATCAACAAGTTGTAAGGTGTTTTGCTCAATTCTGTCAATGTGACCATAGTTAGCATTTCTTGAAATGTTATTACTATAATTACCGTAAAAATTGAACTTACCATTTCTGTAGTTTAAGTTTAAAGAGCTGTTGAATTTAGGTTCTAATTCATAACTAAAATTAGTACTTAAATTACCATTAAATCCAACCATTGTGTTTTTGTGTAGTACGATATTTATAATACCACTCATGCCATCTGGATCGTATTTAGCCGAAGGATTTGTGATTAACTCTACTGATTTAATAGCACTTGATGGGATTTGTTTCAATAATTGAGCAGTTGGTATGTTTGATAATTTCCCATCCACCATAACGCGTACGTTTTGGTTACCTCTTAAGCTGATATCACCAGTTTGTACATCAACACTTACAGAAGGAATGCCAACCATAAGCTCAGAAGCTGTACCTGAAGCAGCAAGGTCTTTGCCAATATTTATTACTTTTCTGTCAACCTTTTGCTGAATGGTTGATGTTTCTGCAATGACAGTGACTTCGTCCAAGCTCGCAGCTTCTTCTACAAGTCTAAGTTCTCCTAAATCGAATTTTCTATTTTCAGGAGTAATATTTAATTCCTTAACAATTGCCTTGTAACCAATATATTGTGCAGTTACAGTAATTTTACCTTCAGGAATTTTAGTAATTTCAAAAGTTCCATCTTCTTGCGTTATACTGCCAGTAACTATTTCTCCCTTTTCGTTTTTTATAATGATGTTTACATAAGGAAGAGGTTCGTTAAGAACTTCATCTAATACCTTACCAGATATAGATCCATCTACTAATTTGTGGTCTGTTTTTAAATTGTTTGAGAAAGTGCTCTGTACGGAAAGTAGTACCAAAACACATAGAGTGATTAGTTTTTTCATTGATTTTTGATTGATTGATGAATTGTCTATTTATAAATGCTTTTTACTACATTTATACCTAACAGACGACTATAACAGGTTGCTGTTACTTTTTTTAACAAGCATTAACATATTTTTAACATTTCTATGCAAAAAACACTAGTTTTTGGAGCCTCATTAAAACCTAATAGATATTCTAATTATGCGATTCAACGCTTAGTAGCAAACAATCACGACGTAGTAGCTTTCGGATTGAAAGCAGGTGAGGTTGATGGTGTTAAGATTGATACGACTTTAAAGCCTTATAAGGATATTGATACTGTAACTCTTTATTTAAATGCGAAAAGACAGAGAGAGTATTATGATTATATCATAAGTTTAAAACCTAATAGAGTCATCTTTAATCCAGGAACAGAAAATCCTGAATTCTTTCAGTTATTGAAAGAACATAACATCAATTTTGAAATAGCATGTACTTTGGTGTTACTTTCTACGAATCAGTATTAATCCAATAAAGGTTAGTAATCCATTTATTGGTAACAACTCGTAACCCAATACATAACCTCCAAGTTTTTCAGGTGGAATACTACCAATAATTGTAATGAGAATTACTGAACACACAGCAACAATCCAAACATACTTGTCTTTGACTTGATACTTGGTGAAAATGCCAAATGCAAATAAGCCAAGCAAAGGTCCATAGGTATAGCCTGCAACTGTAAGTAAACTATCTATAACATTGCTTGTGAGCACATACTTAAAAATAATAATGACAATAACTAACATTACACTCATGCCAACATGTGCTTTTTTTCTGATACTTTTTTGCTCCTCTTTTGGTTTTTTGTCAATATTTAAAAAGTCTACACAAAAAGATGTAGTTAATGAAGTTAAAGCACTGTCTGCACTACTGTAAGCTGCAGCAATCAATCCTAGCATAAATGTGATGGCAAGCGTAATGCTCAAGCCACTGTTTAGAGCTATTTCAGGGAAGAGTAAATCGGTTCTTGGTTTTCCATCCATTAAAGGCATTGCAATGCTATGTTCGTTGGCGTAGATGTACAATAAAGCACCTAATAGCATGAATAAAAAGGTAACAATAACTAAAACAATACTAAAGGACACCATATTTTTCTGAGCATCTTTTAACGATTTACAAGTCAGGTTTTTTTGCATCATGTCTTGATCTAAACCTGTCATGCAAATGGTAATAAACATACCACCAACAAACGATTTAATAAAGTGGCTTCGTTCTAAAAAACTATCAGTTACAAATACTTTACTATACTCTTTCAATTCACTGGATGCTAAAAATTCACCAAAACTCCAGCCTAAACTTTCATTAATAAAATAGATGGATAATATTACTGCTACAATCATAAATAAGGTCTGTAGAGTATCTGTCCATACAATGGTTTTTATGCCTCCTTTATTTGTATAAATCCAGATAAGTAATATGGAAATAACAACAGTAACTTCAAAAGGAACATTCCAAGCATTAAATACAAATTGTTGTAATACAATGGCAACTAAAAATAATCGAAACGCTGCACCAAGTACTCTTGAAAGGAAAAAGAAAAATGCTCCTGTTTTATGGCTAACCACACCAAAACGTTGTAATAAATATTCATAAATTGAGGTAACATTAAGGTTATAATAAATGGGCAATAGTATATAAGCAACCACAAAATAACCAAACATATAACCTAAAACCACTTGAAAATAGCTAAACTGCGAGCCTTCAATCCAACCAGGAACCGAAATAAAAGTCACACCAGAAAGCGAAGCACCAACCATCCCGAAAGCGACAACATACCAAGGGCTTTGTTTACCAGCTTTAAAAAAATCTTCGTTGTTATCGTTTTTTCCTGTAAAGTAGGAGATGAGAATGAGCACACCAAAATAGGCTGCTATTAAAATGAGAATTTGTGTTGCGCTCATAGAAGATTGAATTTGCTTTCAAATTACAAATTAAAAAATTCAAAATCCAAATTAAGATAAAAACTTGACTAAAGATTGCAATTCAAGTTCAGAATAAATCGTAAATTCGCAACAATGGAATTCTCATCAAAATTATTGCAAAATGCTGTAAACGAAATGTCACAATTACCAGGAATTGGTAAACGTACAGCTTTGCGTTTAGTGCTGCATTTATTGCGTCAACCTAATGATCAAACTAAGCATTTAACAGATGCGCTTTCCAAAATGCGCAACGACATCAAGTTCTGTAAAAGTTGCCATAATATCAGTGATGTTGATGTTTGTGAAATATGTGCCAATCCACATCGCGACAAAGACATTATCTGCGTTGTTGAAGATATTAGAGATGTTATGGCTATTGAAGGTACAAGCTCCTTTAGAGGTTTGTATCATGTGCTTGGAGGGAAAATTTCGCCAATGGATGGCATTGGCCCTCACGATTTAAATATCGCTTCGTTAGTAGAGAAAGTAAAACAAGGTGATATTAAAGAACTTATTTTTGCTTTGAGCTCAACCATGGAAGGCGACACCACTAACTTCTATATTTACAGACAAATTCAAGATTACAACGTGATTACTTCAACAATTGCCAGAGGAATTTCAGTAGGTGACGAATTGGAATATGCTGACGAAATAACCCTTGGTCGAAGCATTACTAATAGAATTCCATTTGAAATTTCTTTAAAATCGTAAATGGAACTTTCGGTTGTTATACTTAACTACAATGTGAAATTCTTTTTAGAACTCTGTTTAAAAAGTGTTGAACAAGCTATTACTGAAATTGATGCCGAAATTATCGTGGTAGATAACAATTCGTCAGATGGTAGTTGTGAGATGGTTAAGCAGAAATTCCCTTCAGTTGAGCTAATTTCAAATCAAAACAACGTTGGTTTTGCTAAAGCCAATAATCAAGGTGTTAAAGCTGCAAAAGGCGAATACATTTGTATATTAAATCCCGACACTGTGGTTGCCGAAGATACATTTTTGCAACTTTTAGAGTTTGCTAAAACAAAATCAGATTTAGGAGCTGTTGGGTGCAAACTCATTGACGGTTCAGGCCATTTTTTACCTGAAAGCAAACGCAACCTTCCTGTGGTAAAAGTAGCCTTACAAAAAATGTTTGGAAACGGAAAAAACTACTATGCCAACCAAATCAACAAAAATGAGATTGCAAAGGTTGAGGTATTAGTTGGAGCTTTTATGCTTATGAAAAAGGATACTTATAATCAGGTTAATGGTTTTGACGAAGATTACTTTATGTATGGTGAAGATATCGATTTGTCCTACAAGCTCCTTCAATCAGGATTTCAAAATTATTATTACGGCAAAACAACTTGCATTCATTATAAAGGAGAAAGTACAAACAAAGACAAGATATACACTAAAAGGTTTTACAAAGCCATGAAGCTGTTTTACAAAAAACACTTTAAAACCAATGTGTTTTTTGATGCTTTTGTGTTAATAGGTATTAACTTCGCACATTTGTTTAAAAGGAAAAGCACAACTAAACCATTTCGACCATCACAATATTATTTTATTTCTAATGTGAGTAATAAAGCACTAGAAACCGTTTTGACTAAAAATATTCATGTTCAAAACCACGTTAAAGACATTAAACCAAAATCAGAAGTTATTTTTGATGCTAACTCTTTAACTTATAAAGAGATCATTAATAATTTCGAAAACTTACATGCACCAAACAACCTCAGTTTTAAAATTCTACCAAAACATTCAAACTTTATCCTTGGTAGTAATGATGCTGTTAATAGAGGAGAGGTGATTCAATTTCATCAGAATTAACTTGATGAAAGTGTACTCCATATCCTTTTAACAAAAAAGGAATGTCACATCGAGCGCAGTCAAGATGTTTTTGTAACCTTTCGACTGCGCTCAAGGTGACATATTTGTTAAATTTGGATAAGTTTTTAATTCTAAGAATTATATTTTTAAGCAATAATTAATTGATGGAAGTTCAATAAACTAATTGATTTTTCATTAATTTTGCACTCAGAAACCTAAAAACCGCTTTTGCATTATAGATATGGCAAAATTTGAACTGAAGTTACCGAAAATGGGAGAAAGTGTTGCTGAAGCAACCATAACATCATGGCTTAAAGAAGTTGGAGATACCATTGAAGCTGACGAAGCTGTACTTGAAATTGCTACAGATAAGGTGGATAGTGAAGTGCCTAGTGAAGTTGATGGTGTTTTAGTTGAAAAGCTCTTTAATGTAGATGATGTAGTACAAGTAGGACAAACCATAGCAGTAATAGAAACAGAAGGAGAAGCCAAAGCAAGTACTTCTGCACCAACTCAAGAAATTCCAAAACAAAAAGAAGAACCAAAAGCAACTCCAGAAGTGATTCAAGTTGCAGAAACCGTTGTTGCTGCAAAAGCAGTAGCTGCTCCAGTGACCTCAGGTGATCGTTTTTATTCACCTTTGGTTAGAAATATAGCCAGTAAAGAAGGTGTTTCTCAAGCAGAACTGGATGCTATTCCTGGAACAGGAAGCGAAGGTCGTGTCACTAAAAATGATATTCTTGCCTATGTTGAGAATAGAGGCAATCAACCAGCTGCTCCAGTTGCTCCAAAAGTTGAACCTGTTCAGTCTAATGGTGCTGCAAGTGTACCAACTCAAGCTCCTGAAGTGAAGCAAGAAAAACCTGCAATAAGCTCTGGTGAAGATGAAATTATAGAGATGAGCCGAATGGGCAAATTGGTAGCAAAACATATGGTCGATTCTGTGCAAACGTCTGCTCACGTGCAAAGTTTTATAGAAGCAGATGTGACTAAAATCTGGAATTGGAGAAACAAAGTAAAAGATGCTTTCCAAAAAAGAGAAGGTGAAAGCCTGACTTTTACACCAATTTTTATGGAGGCTGTTGCCAAAGCATTACGTGATTACCCAATGATGAATATTTCGGTTCAAGGTGAAAATATCATTAAGAAAAAGAACATCAATCTTGGTATGGCTGCAGCTTTACCTGATGGCAACTTAATTGTTCCTGTAATAAAAAATGCAGACCAATTGAACTTAATTGGTATGACTAAACAAGTAAACGATTTAGCAAACAGAGCAAGATTGAACCAATTAAAACCAGACGATATACAAGGTGGAACCTATACAGTAACCAATGTAGGAACATTTGGTAGTATTATGGGAACACCAATCATCAATCAGCCACAAGTTGGTATTTTAGCTCTTGGAGCCATACGTAAAGTACCAGCAGTAATTGAAACCTCAGAAGGCGATTTTATAGGCATACGTTACAAAATGTTTATGTCTCACTCTTACGACCATCGTGTGGTCAATGGTGCACTTGGAGGCCAATTTGTAAAAGCTGTTAAAGATTACCTAGAAGCTTGGGATAGCAATAGGGAAATATAACATCTTCCTGCGTCCGCGTGTCGCTGAAGCTTTAGCGAAGGCGCAAGGAAGGAATCTCATAAATAAAGAAAAGCACAGTTAAAAAACTGTGCTTTTCTTTTCAACTATTTTTCTGGTTTTGTTTAGCGCCTTAAATGGATCTTAGTTTTTTGCAAATTCAATGAGCTTTGTAAAATTGCCATTATCGGCTTCTCTTAAGGATTTTATATACTTATCTCTTGTTTCGTTTGCTTTTGCCATATTAGATTGATGCCAAGAAAATATTTCATTACCGAATATTGATTCCATAATAATGTCAGCCATCATTCGAGAATGCCTTCCGTTTCCATTTGGGAAGCAATGAATGGATACTATGCGGTGTTTGAATCTTATAGCTGTTTCTTGAGGTGAAAACGTTTTGTTTTCTATCCAATATTTAGTGTCCTCCAGTAAATTTTTTAATTCAACTCCAATGTGTACCCACGGAATTCCAATGTTTTTTTCAGTCATCCTGAATTCGCCTGCCCATTTCCAAACATCTCCATACATTCTTTTATGTAAGTCTTTTATAAATTTTTCTGTTAAGATCTTTTCAGGTTTCAATTTTGTATGTATAGTCCATTCTACTGCTTTTTCAATATTCAATTGCTCAAACTCATCAAGCTCTCCTTGGGTGGTAATTGATTTTATTTTAAGACCTTCTTTTTCTTCTTCATCTAATGGTGTTTGATCATCTATGTAATTGAATCCTAGTCCCATAATGATTTTTTCATCTCTCGTTTTATTTCATTGGCAAGTTCATTTATGGTTTTGGTTAGTTTTTCATCTCCAATTCCTTGGTCTTCTAATTTCATATTTTGATTGGTCCTTAAAACAATTTTTTTGGCCAGTTTTTCTGCTTTTATTTGAATTAAATCGTCAATGGTCCCATTTTTAGGAACCAGTGCGTATACTAAATTTAAATCCATTGCATTGGCTACATCTTTTAAAGAATTGAGTGTTATAGTACCATTGGCTTCACTTTTCTCAATACTTTTTACACCTTGTCTTGTTATGTTTAATTTGCTGCCAAGCTGTGCCATTGTCATGTTTAGTGATGTTCTGATTGTATTTATCCATCCACGTTGTGGTACCAGGACCTTTCTTGTTTCAGAAAATGGTTGAAGCTTTTTATCCAATTGCTCAATTAAAAGTTTTTGCTTGTTTCTCATTTTTATAACTTTATTAGTTTACAAAATAATATAATTGTAAACATAAACATTTACAAATATACTAAAAAGTAAACATATATGTTTACAAAAAATATGAAAAGTAAATGAATAGGTTTACTATTGTGTGTTTTTATGCTTTAAAACCAGCAATTGCTCGTCTGTGACAAGTGACTTGAATTTTTTATGTACAGTTTTATGGTTACGACTTTAAAAAACCATACTCGTAAATTTTCTGAAAGAGGTTTTATTGTTCAATTTCCTTATTAATCATTTCTATGATTTCATTTGCTCTCTTTATGTTGAGCTCATATTGTGTTTTGAACCAACCTTGAATTTTTGATTTTCTTTGCATTATTAAATTTCTAAATTCTTGGTTATTGATTAAACGAGAACTATCAATTGGTTGTGCATATTTAAAAAAAGAATACTCCTTCATTTCTTTAAGATAGAATTCTCCAAATTTCTGATGGTCAAATTGATATTCAGCCTCCAAATATTTTTCTACATAATAGTATCTTCCTTCATATAAATCACTAATTGCAGCTCTAAGAGAGTCATTTGAAATCAATTTTATACCTGTAATTTTTAAGTTTTCATACGTGGCTTTGTTTGGAGCAAATACACCTTGTACAGTAATTTTCCCTAAATGGATATTTAAAGAATCGTGATAAGGAATGTTACCATCAATAAATTCAATCACAATATCAATTGAGTTTACAGCACTATTATAAACTTTCATATCGGCTTTAAAATCTTTAATATCTGTATTTAAATTTGCTTTCAATTCCATTAGTGTTGAAGTTTCTAGCTCTTCTTTTTTTCTGTTTTCATTCCAATTATTAATCTGTAAGGCTATCAAAATTCCAATTACTACCAATACTATTTCTCCAATAGCATAAATCAGGTATTTGCTGAATTTATTTTCATTTAGTAATTGCTGTCTAATTTTCCGAAAGAATTTTATCATTGGTTAGTCATTATGGATACAGTCGAAGATAAACGAAGGTAGCTTAATTTTCATACAAAGACAAAAAGGTTTTTCAAAAACCCAACCCTCTTTTTTGTTTATTCTATTTACCTTTCTTCTGTAAAAAACTAAATTTTGTTTTTTAAAACATACAAAATTTAGTTTCACATCAGTAACCACTTCGTTAGTCCATGCAATTTTTTAATTTGGTTTTTGTGAATATCCAAACAAAAAAATTCATGTACTTTTGTGTTTCAAAAAATATAATTGATTAATGCAGTTAAACCTAAACAAACCCATTTGTTTCTTTGATTTGGAAACCACTGGAGTTAATATTTCGCAAGACCGAATCGTAGAAATTTCTATACTAAAAGTTTATCCAAACGGAACCGAAGAAAGCAAAACCTGGTTGGTAAATCCTGAAATGCCTATTCCGCCAGAAGTGACAGCTATTCATGGTATTACCAACGAAAAAGTGGCAAATGAACCAACGTTTAAGGAAATTGCTAAAGATATTCATAACATGATAAAAGATTCAGATTTGGGTGGTTTTAATTCCAACAGGTTTGATATTCCATTATTAGCAGAAGAAATGCTACGTGCTGAGGTAGATTTTGATATGAAAAACCGTGTTGCAGTTGATGTGCAAACCATTTTTCATAAAATGGAACAACGTACCTTAAGTGCAGCTTATAAGTTTTACTGTGATGAAAATTTAGACGATGCTCACAGTGCTGAAGCAGATACTAAAGCAACTTACGAAGTGCTTAAAGCTCAAATTTCAAAGTATGATGAGTTAGAAAATGATACTAAGTTTTTGGCAGAATTTAGTGCACGAAAAAAGTTTGCCGATTTTGCAGGATTTATTATTTATAATAAGCAAAAGGAAGAATGTTTTTCATTTGGAAAGCACAAAGGAAAACGCGTGGTTGATGTGCTGGAGCAAGAACCAGGTTATTTTGGTTGGTTGTTGGATGCAGACTTCCCATTGTATACCAAAAAAGTATTGACAGCAATAAAACTGAGGCAGTTTAATAATAAATTGGATTAATTGTCATTCCGCACTGTTCCACTGAGCGTAGTCGAAGTGTGATGCGGAATCCACAAATAAATAAAAAGTTAATTAAAAACAGATTCCTGCCTTCGTAGGAATGACAGAGTATGAAATTAATTTGCATAGGTCGTAATTACACCGAACATATAAAAGAACTGGAAAACGAAAAGCCAACAGATCCTGTGGTGTTTTTAAAGCCAGATACATCGATTCTACTAAAGAATCAGCCGTTTTTTATTCCAGATTTTTCAGATGATGTACACCATGAGGTTGAAATTTTGGTGAAAATCAATAAAGTTGGTAAATACATCGATAAAAAATTTGCTCATAAATATTACGACGAAATTGGGCTTGGTATAGATTTTACAGCACGAGATTTACAAAGCCAATTAAAAGAAAAAGGCTTGCCATGGGAAAAAGCAAAAGCCTTTGATGGTGCTGCTGTAGTAGGCAAGTGGTTGCCTAAAAGTAAATTTGAAAATGTGGATAACATTTCGTTTAAATTGCTTAAAAATGATGAGGTTGTTCAAGACGGAAATACCAACCTAATGCTTTGGAAAATAGACGAGTTAATCGAATATGTGTCAAAATATTTTACTTTAAAGATTGGAGATATTATATTTACCGGAACTCCAGCAGGAGTTGGCAAGGTAGTTGCTAATGATAAATTAAAAGGATATATTGAGAATGACGAACTATTCTCTATAACAGTAAAATAAATGGAACAACATTATAAATTAGATAAAGTACGTGAACTCTCTGGTGATGACCAGGAATTTATAGAAACTTTGGCGATGACTTTCTTAGAGGAAGTTCCAGCTGATGCACGACTTTTAAAAATTGCTGTAGATAGCTCAGACCATTTGGCTACATACAAAGCTGCTCATAAAATGAAACCAACTATCGATTTGTTTGAGCTTGGAGTTCTAGAAGAGCTTATAGAGGTTCAGGATTGGGGAAAATTTGAACAAAAAGGAAAAGATATTACTGGACAACTTGAAAAAGTAATGGTTGCAGTTGAAAAAGCAGCAGCCGAAATCAAAGCAGATTTCAACTTATAATGCAAGCAGAAATAATCACCATTGGAGATGAAATTCTCATTGGTCAGATTGTAGATTCCAATTCCGCCTTTATTGCCAAGCAACTTAATAAAATTGGTGTTTCGGTATACCAAATTACATCAGTACAAGACGATAAAGCACATATTTTAAAATCTTTAAAAGAGGCTGAAGACAATGCAGATATCATTATTATTACAGGTGGCTTAGGTCCAACAAAAGATGATATTACCAAAAACACACTTGCAGACTATTTTAACGATACTCTAGTTCCAGATGCTTCAGTTCTAGAAAACATTCAGGAGCTTTGGAGAAAATACATCAAACAAGAATTATCACAGGTTAATATAGACCAAGCCTTAGTGCCTTCAACAGCAAAAGTACTGATGAATCGTTTTGGCAGTGCTCCAGGCATGTGGCTGGAAAAAGAAGGGAAAATATTCATTTCTCTTCCAGGAGTGCCTTTTGAAATGAAAGCACTTGTTGAAAATGAAGTGATTCCAAGCCTTAGAAAACAATTTAAACTACCATTTATTATTCACAAAACATTGCTCACTTATGGACTTGGAGAAAGTAAACTGGCCGAACGCATTGAAGCTTGGGAAGATAACTTACCGAAATTCATAAAATTGGCTTATTTGCCTAGTTTAGGTAGAGTACGTTTGCGATTATCTGCAAAGGCAAACGACAAAGAGATGGTCGTTGCAGAAATGGAAAAGCAAATAAATGCGCTTTTGCCTCAAATACAAGATATTTTTGTTGGTTTTGAAGAAGACCATTCCATTGAAGCCATTATCGGAAAAAAATTAACCGAACTTGGTAGAACATTGGCAACAGCCGAAAGTTGCACAGGAGGTAAAATTGCCGAACAAATAACAGTTATTCCAGGAGCTTCTAATTATTTTAAAGGCAGCGTGGTTAGCTATGCAACGCAAGCCAAAATTGATGTATTGAAAGTGGATGCTGATATTATTGATAAATATTCGGTAGTGAGCACTCAAGTTGCTGAAGCCATGGCGTTACAAGCACAAAAATTATTTAAAACAGATTATGCCATTTCTACCACAGGAAATGCAGGACCAACAAAAGGAGATGGTGATGCAGAGGTTGGTACAGTATGTATAGCTTTAGCTACACCTCAAGGTGTTTTTTCTGAAGAATTCCATTTAGGAAACCATAGAGTTAAAGTTATAAATAAAGCCGTAAATAAGGCTTTTGAATTATTGCAGAAAGAAATTTTTAAAAATTGATAAAATAAAGTTTGTCAACTACCAAAGAATTTGTAAATTTGCACCTCGTTTAAAAACAACAATTTTTTAAAGTTAGAAAGAATGTCAAGAGTTTGTGAACTTACAGGTAAGAAAGCAATGGTTGGAAACAACGTATCTCACGCTATGAATAAGACTAAGCGTAAATTTAATGCTAACCTAATCAAGAAACGTTTTTATATTCCTGAAGAAGATAAATGGGTAACTTTAAAAGTTTCTACATCAGCGTTAAAAACCATTAACAAGGTTGGTATTTCGGCAGCATTAAAAACTGCTAAAGCTAAAGGATTTATAAAATAATAGCCTCATACGTTAAATTAAAGAACAATGGCAAAAAAAGGAAATAGAGTACAGGTCATTTTAGAGTGTACAGAACATAAAGAATCTGGACAACCTGGAACATCTCGTTATATCACGACAAAAAACAAGAAGAATACACCTGAAAGAATGGAGATTAAAAAATTTAATCCAATTCTTAAGCGTATGACAGTTCATAAAGAAATAAAATAATTAGAGATTTTTACATTTTGTAAAAATTTCAAATGCAACACACTTGAATCATGGCAAAGAAATCAGTAGCATCATTACAAACAGGGTCTAAAAGATTAACAAAAGCTATAAAAATGGTAAAGTCTCCAAAATCTGGAGCTTACATGTTTGTAGAATCAATTATGGCTCCAGAACAAGTAAACGACTTTTTAAACCAAAAGTAAAACGTTCTTGTCTTAAAGATATTTTAAGCTGCTTTCAACTAGAAAGCGGCTTTTGTTTTTTTTATTCCCATGAAAATGGGAATCTTTTTAACTTATTCTTAAAGTTAATTAACAAATATTCATTTTCTTTATACCTGGATTTTTATGACAATGTAACAGCATTTGCTTTTAGGCAAGACAATTGTTAAGTGTTATTTGAATGAAACTATATTATAAATGAGCTTTTTTAAAAAAATATTCTCCTCAGAAAAAAAGGAAACCTTAGATA
>JAGQYS010000076.1 GCA_020435965.1 Flavobacteriaceae bacterium
GCTGCACCATTAAAAGGCTCAACAGTTGTAGGGAAATTATGGGTTTCAGCTTTTAGTGAAATAACAGAATCAAATTCTTCGGTAATATAATAATCAGGAACATCAGCTCTTTTTGGAGCAAACTGCTCCACTTTTGGGCCTTTTATAAATGCTACGTTATCTTTATATGCTGAAACAATATCGTTTGGATGTTGTTTTGATGTTTCTTTAATCATTTTGAAAAGCGATGTTGGCTTTTCTTCGCCATCAATAATGAACGTTCCGTTAAAAATTTTATGGCGACAATGTTCACTATTTACTTGTGAAAATCCAAAAACTTCAGAATCGGTTAGTTTTCGACCTATTTTTTTTGAAACACCTTCTAAATACACTATTTCTTCATCACTCAACGACAAGCCTTCTTGTTGGTTATAGGCAGAGATATCATCGATTTCTAAAATGCGATCAGTTTTTATATTGATAGTAAAACTATTTTGGTTCAATCCGTTGTATTTTTCAGAGATCATTGGGTCGTAATCATTGAAATCTTTGGAAATTGGCTGAAATTCTTCAATACGTCTAATATCAGAAATTCCCATATTTTGGGTAATTTCAACCGCATTGGTACTCCAAGGAGTAATCATGGCAGCACGTGGACCAATAAAAAAAGCATCGAGAGATGCTTGTTCAATTTTTGGTTGGTTGCCAAAAAGCCATGTTAATTTAGAGGTTGTTTCAGTTGATAATTCTTCTGCTGTTTGAACAGCAAAAACTTTACTGTTTATGTTTCCAAAGAAATGAATCATTAGGTCTATTTTAAGAGGTGAAAATTAAAGTTGCAAATTTAAGCTAAAAAATAGAATTCATTAACTTTTTTTAAATGCTAAATATCAACTTATTAACAAAACTTTAAAATTTTTAATAAAAGCCTTATCCTTGTATTCTATTAAAAATTAATCAACATGAAAAAATCATTACTTTTATTTCTTTTTGTGGCTTTAGTTTCAAATGTTTTTGCGCAAAAAGACAAACCGACCTTTCTTGCAAATGGTAAGTATTTAGGAGAGTCAAAGCCATTAAGGGATTTACCAAAAACAGTAGCTAAACATAACAACGATCCGAAAAATTTTAAATTTGGACATAACAGGATGCGTTTTCCTAGAAAAATGAATGAGAATGCATTACCATTACATGGAGAAACTAATGCTCAACGTAATTTTGCATCAAGCACTCCTTATCCTTTAGAGGAAGACTTTGAAGGAACTAATATTGGAGAAACTGCTGGTTATCTTCCTCCAGATCCTACAGGAGCGGTTGGGCCAAATCATTTTATTAATGCAGTAAATTCATCATTTAAAATATTTGATAAATCTGGAAATGTATTGGCTGGACCATCAGATTTGGGAACTTTATGGCCAGGAAATTTTAATAATGGCGATCCTATCGTATTATATGATCAATTAGCTGATAGATGGTTTATTAGTCAATTTAAAACATCTACAAATGGTTTGTTAATTGCGGTTTCAACAACGCCAGATCCAACAGGAACTTATTATACTTGGGAATACCCATTAGATTCTTTTCCTGATTATCCTCACTATACTATTTGGCATGATGCGTATTATTTAACAGCTAATAAAAATGCAAACAACACGTATGCATTAGATAGACAAGCTATGATTAATGGAGATGCAAATCCAGCAATAGTTGGCTTTAGTTTGCCTGGTATTACTGTAAACACAAATACGGTCTTTAGTCCTGAGCCTGCAAATTTACTTGGAACATCTTATGATGCCAATACACCTGGTTATATCGTTTATTTACAAGATGATGGCTGGAGCGGAGCCATTGCACAAGACCATTTAAAAATTTGGGAAATTGACATGGATTGGGTAACACCATTTAACTCAACTGTTTCAGCTATTCCTTTGCAATTGAATACTGTGCCATTTGAATCAACGTTTGCTCCTTTTGGAACAGGTGACGTTGGCCAACCTGGAACAACTCGGAAAATTGATATGATTGGAGGTGTAGTGTCTTACATGGTAAACTATCGAAAATTTGCAGGACATAACTCTATGATTGTAACTTTTAATGTAGACGTAGATGGGAATGATTTATCAGGAATTCGTTGGTTTGAGCTAAGAAATGATTCAACAAACCCTTGGAGTATTTATCAAGAAGGAACGTATGCACCTAACGATGGACACAGTCGTTTTATGGGAAGTGCGGCTATTGATGACCAAGGAAATATTGGAATGGGTTTTAATATTGCTAGCACCACTTTACCAGTTGGGATTAGATTTACGGGACGTTACAGTGATGATCCCTTGGGCGTTATGACAGTAGAGGAAACAGTTATAGTTGATGGTGTTGGTGTTCAAACTGGTTCAAATCGTTTTGGAGATTATTCTCATTTAACTATGGATCCAAACAACCAAACGTTTTGGCATACAACACAGTATTTTTCTGCAAATAACTTTTGGTCAACGAGGGTGTCTTCCTTTAAATTGTATGGGAACTATGATAATGACCTAGGAGTTGTGGATATCATAACTCCAACAGATGGCATTTTAAGTGCAGCAGAATCTGTACAGGTTAGAGTAAGAAACTTTGGAAATCTTGACCAAAGTAATTTTGATATTGAATTGAGGTTAGATGATAACCTAGTTGCTACTGAAACATATCCTGGAACTTTATCTGCAGGTACTTCAGCAGTATTTACATTCTCGCAAACATTGAACATGTCCACTCAAGGACAAACCTATTCAGTTAAGGCTAAAACTTCTTTGGCAGGTGATGAGTTTGTTGATAACGATGAATCTGAGAAAAATGTATTACACTTATATAATAATGATGTTGGTGTAGTAGATATAGCTTCGCCAACTACTGGAGAAGGTTTAGGAAATGAAACTGTAAGTATAGTTATACGAAATTATGGAGCAAATGCTCAGTCTAATTTTGATGTATCATATACACTTGATGCAGGAACACCAGTGGTTGAAACATATCCTGGAACTATTAATGGAGGAGAACAAGCTACTTATAATTTTACCCAAACAGGAGATTTTTCAGCATTAGGATCACATGATGTAGATGCAACTACAAGTTTGGCTACAGATCA
The DNA here is from genome assembly GCA_020435965.1 of Flavobacteriaceae bacterium. Taxonomy (GTDB): domain Bacteria; phylum Bacteroidota; class Bacteroidia; order Flavobacteriales; family Flavobacteriaceae; genus CAJQLB01. The sequence goes on from JAGQYS010000076.1 coordinate 3,104, forward strand.
GGACAATACAAATGATACTTATTCAGAGCAAATTATCCATCAGTCATGTAATCCAACTGCTGACTGTAGTTTTGGTGATGGATTTGTTCAGTTTACTATGGTTGATATTAATAATCCATCAGGATGTTCTCCAAATGGATATGGAGATTTTACAGCACAATCTACTAACCTTATGCTAAACACACCAATTAGTGTATCATTTCAATCTGGTTATGACGACCAAACAGTTTCTATATTTATAGATTTTAACGATAATTTTGTATTTGAACCAAGTGAATTGGTAGTTACAGATTACTCAGCTCCACTTTCAGGAACACTTTATACTACAAGTTTCACGATCCCGAATGACAATAATTTGTCTGGCACACATTTAATGCGTGCTAGATCAAGTTGGACAGATTCTGATCCTTCTAGTGCTGATGCTTGTATTGATTTTACTTATGGTGAAACCGAAGATTACACTGTTGTTGTAGAGCCTAATTTATCTATTGAAGATGATGAGTTTAACAAAGCTAAACTTTTAGTGTACCCAACAACTGATTCAAAATATGAGGTAAAACTAAACAGTTCATATAATTTTGGAGATTTAAAAGTAGAAATTTATAATACTTTAGGCCAAGTGGTTTTAAAGGATGATATGACTAAAAATAGTAGCTCCTATTCAACAGAGCTTAATTTTAAAAATCAAGCTTCAGGTGTTTATATGGCTAAAGTTTTTAACGGAACGTTTAGTACCGTAAAACGAGTGGTTGTTAAATAACTTGAGTTTATAAAAAGAAAAAGGCGCAATTTAATTTGCGCCTTTTTCTTTTTATAATAAGTTTTAAAATTATATCTCACCTCCACTTGTAAGTTGCCCATTAGGAGTATTGTTACTAAACGATTGTATTAGAATAGCAATAACCATAACGATAACACATCCTACAAAATTAAGCCACAAGAACGGTAAATTAATATACTCAAATTCATTCAATAAGAATAAGCCAATAACAATAACTTGTGTAATTAGAGCTGCTGTAAAAACAGCATTTCCTCTAATAAATTTCACAAAGAAGGCGAGTAGGAATATGCCTAAAACATTTCCATAAAAAATAGATCCAATGATATTTACTAATTGAATTAAATTTTCAGCAAGATTGGCAACACATGCTATACATATGGCTAAAATTCCCCAACCTAATGTAAACCACTTTGAGGCTTTAACCATTTCGGTTTCTGATTTTTCTGAGACATTTCTTTTATATAAATCTATAGTTGTAGTTGATGCTAATGCATTCAATTCACTTGACGTGCTGGACATAGCTGCACTCAGTATTACTGCTAATAACAGTCCGATTAATCCTCTGGGTAAATTGTTGAGAATAAAAGTGATAAACATATAATCTTTATCATTACTCTCTACTTTTATTTGTTGTGCTTCAGCAGCTTTTTCGATGAGTAATTTTGCTTCGTTTCTTAATTCATCGTTGGCTTCATTTGCCATCGCGATATATTTAGCAGCATTTTCATCTCCAGAATTTATATAATTTGAAATGATGGTTTGTTTATCATTAAATATTTTGGTTTGTTCATCAATCAAAACTTTATATTCATCTGCATATTCAGAATTTAAAACCACTTCTGTTGCTAAAGGGTTAAAGTTAACAGGAGCTTGGTTAAATTGATAAAACACAAATACCATAACACCTACAAGTAGAATGAAAAACTGCATTGGTACTTTTAAAAGACCATTAAACATTAAGCCTAACTGCATTTCTTTAACCGACTTTCCTGATAAATAACGCTGTACCTGACTTTGGTCTGTACCAAAATAGGAGAGCATTAAAAATGTACCTCCAATAATACCACTCCAAAAGGTATAACGATTATTTAAATCAAAAGAAAAATCTAAGATGTTCATTTTTCCACTAGCTCCAGCAATTTCCAATGCTTTTGTAAAAGTGATGTTTTCAGGAAGTTTGTTCACTATTAGAATAAAGGCAATAATCATTCCTGTAAAAATAACCACCATTTGGTGTTTTTGCGTTACGTTTACGGCTTTTGTTCCACCAGAAACTGTGTAGATAATAACTAGTATTCCAATGATGATATTAAGCAACAATAAATTCCATCCTAAAACAACAGATAGAATAATAGCTGGAGCAAAAATGGTTATTCCTGCAGCTAAACCACGTTGAATTAAGAAGAGAATAGCTGTTAGAGTTCTTGTTTTTAAATCAAATCTATTCTCTAAAAACTCATAAGCTGTATATACTTTTAAGCGATGATACAAAGGGATAAAAACCATACAGATGACTACCATTGCGATTGGCAGCCCAAAATAGAATTGCACAAATCCCATTCCGTCATTATAGGCTTGTCCAGGAGTTGAGAGGAAGGTAATGGCACTGGCTTGTGTTGCCATAACTGATAAGCCAATTGTCCACCATTTTGAGGTATTACCACCTTTTAAATAATCTTGTACGTCTTTACTTTTTCTGGTTTTCCAAGTGCCATATAAAACAATAGTTAAAAGTGTTACCAATAAAATTGTCCAATCAAGAGTTTCAAGCTTTATAAAATGGTTCATGTTAAGAAAATGTAGCAGTTAGAAAATAAAAAATGATGATATATATAGCATTTGCAACCAATACCAATGTGTACCAATTTTTCCAACGTGTTTTTTGATAACCATGATTTTCTTTCATATTAATCGTTTAGTTTTTTGTCTAAGTTAATATTCTCTTTTCCTATTGAAAGCATATTTGCAAACAGTCTGTAAGCTCCTGAAACTCCTTCTGGAAATTCTCTAAAAAAGCTCAATCCTGTGTATATATAATGACCTTTACCATGTTTTGCTACCAAAAGGCTTCCTGTTTTTGGTGTTTCACCTTTGTCATTTATTGATATAAGTGGTGTAAATTCTTTACTCCATTGATCAGGAAAATACAAACCGCGTTCTTGAGTCCAGCCTTTAAAATCGTCTTGAGTGATTTTATTTGGTGAATTCAACAACTCGTGATCTGGATTGATAATTCGGACTTCGGCATTCTCGTCTGTAACTCTGTCTCTAGATAATTTTAAATCATAAGGAGCAATGTTATCTACTTTTATACCTCTGCTTGTGTTGTATTGCACAATCATATTGCCTCCTTGCTCCACAAAATCAAAAAGCAGTTGTTGTTTGAATTTTAATTCGTCAACTATGTTATAAGCTCTAATGCCTACAACAACAGCATCAAATCTTGAAAGGGATTCTGCTGTAATATCTTCAGGTTTTATTTTTACAACGTTGTAACCGATTTGCTGTAAACTTTCAGGAACTACATCACCAGCACCTTCAATATATCCAATATTTTCGCCTTTCTTTTTAATATCTAATCTTACAATTTTACTTTCGCTAGGCAATAAAACCGTTTGAAAAGGAATATGACTATAGTCAATCTCAATAAGCTCTTTAGAGTAGACTTTATCACCAACATAAACCTTTGGAGTTAGGTAGCCTTCACTTTGATTTTTTGGAGGAATAACTGTGAAGGTGAGTGTTTGTTCTTCATCCTTATTGGATAAAGTTATTTTTTGTTTGTCTGGATACACATTCCAATCTTTTGGATAATCCATTTGTACATAACCTTCAAGATTGTTTTTTCCTGCTTTTACTTTTACTTGAATCTCTCTTTGTTTATCATTTTCAAAAATGATTACTTTTTCAGTAATGCTTACAGCTGCTTCAGGAATGACCTCAAAAGGTCTGTAAAGTTCTCCTTTATCTGGTTCTGAATATCTGTAAACAACATCTTTGGTGAATGAAATAGGAGCATTATTAATGAGCAAATTGAATTTCACAGCAATCTCTCGAGGTGTTTCAGGAAGACCAATTAAATTCCTATCTTCAACATTGTACATGCCAAGGGTTCCTTTGTTCTCTAACCAATAAGGAGCTGTGTTTTTTGCTTTTTTTAAACTGATGGTTTCTTCAAAATCAAATTTATTGTTAGTGTATAATTCTAATTTTTTACTGATGCCTTCATTTACGTTTGGAATTTCGTATGAAACCAGATTTACGGGAATATTACTTCTGTTAAGTACTTCTAGATTAAGCTTAACTTCGCTTGAATTACTTGCTGTAGGTGTATTGGACGAAGCTTCTAAGTATAATCCAGCACAAGCTTGAATGATTGCTTTTATTTCTTGAGTTTTTATTTGCTTCCAATGGTTGTCTTCTAGTTTTTGAATAAGTTGGTACGCTTTCATTAAATCACTGATGTGTTCTGATGGATCTTTAAAATTGAAATTGGCTTCAATTTTATTTAATATGTTTCCAATGGCTGCACCACCTTTAACACGATTCCATGATGTATCAATTCCAGAAAATAAATTTGAGTTTTCTGGAAGATCACCTTTTAGGAGTTGAATGTATTCTTCCTGGGAACCTCTTTGTGTTAATCTTCCAAATCCTTGACATAAATGTTGGCTACTTGCCAGCGAAGCTACTTCGTTATTTGATAAGCCTTTTAATGGATAATAAATACCGACATCAATTTTTATCATTCCGCTTTTATCGGCTTTTTCAAAATTTTCTTCACTACCATAAAACCACCAGCCTGTATTAAAAAACAAGCGTTTTGGTTGCCAAGTATCTACATATTTTAATTGATCTGAAAACACAGTTTTATCGTTTGCTAGATCAAAAGCTTCTAGGCTTAATAAAGCAGAGCTTGTATGATGACCATGTGTTTCTCCAGCACTATTATGGTCAAACCTGTTAATGATAACGTCTGGTTTAAATTTTCTTATAGCCCAAACCACATCACTTAAAACGTTTTCTTTATTCCAAATAGATAACGTCTCATCAGGATGCTTAGAGTAGCCAAAATCATTAGCTCTTGTAAACATTTGTTCACCTCCATCAATACCTCTTGCAGCCAATAATTCTTGAGTTCTAATAACTCCAAGTAATTCTCTTAGTTCAGGGCCAATAAGGTTTTGCCCACCATCACCACGAGTTAGAGATAAATATGCTGTTCTGGCTTTTACATGATTTTCCATGTATGAAATTAAACGTGTGTTTTCATCATCTGGATGTGCAGCAACATATAAGACTGAACCTAAAAAATTTAATTTTTGAACAGCCTCGTAAATCTGAGATGTGCTTAGTTTTTCAGGTTGTTGCGCTTGTGTATTAAATATAAAAATGAATGTGAAAAGTAAGGCTAGTATAGTCTTTTTCATGTGTTTATTTTAATAGTTTTAAATGGTCACATGTAACCTTAGATGTTTAAAATAATCATTTTTGAATGTTTAAGGATTATTTAAAACATGTCGGTTTCATTGTTTACAGGTTTGTTGGTAATCAAATATATAAAAGAATGTGAGCGAAAAAGGTGCTTTTAAAGTTATTTTAACTTATAACCACTTTTTGCGTCTGAAGTATATAACCATTCCTACCACTATAAATATAAAAATTACCCAAAGTATAAAATAGCTGTATTTGTATTTAAGTTCAGGTATATAATCGAAATTCATACCATAAATACCAGCAAAAAAAGTAAGTGGAATGAATATGGATGCCATAATGGTAAGTACCTTCATGACTTCGTTCATTTTATTACTAATGGTTGTCATATACATATCCATTAAACTCCAAATCATTTCACGGTAAATATCAATATTTTCAGAGACTTGGATGACATGGTCATAAATGTCACGATAAAATGTCATAGTCTTACTGTTTATTAGCGGACTGTCATGACGCTCAATTCTGCTTATAACTTCGCGTAAAGGAAATATTGCACGTCTAACGCGAAGTATTTCGCGCTTTAAATCTTGTATTTGTTTGGTTATGGTATCTTCTTGTACGCCATCGAAGACTTCAGATTCAAGGTCTTCAATTTTATTTCCTAAGGTTTCAATAATGATAAAATAATGATCTACCACAGCATCTATTAGAGCATAAAGCAGATAATCAGCCTCCATGGTTCGTATTCTACCTTTTCCATGTCGAATGCGCTCTCTAACAGTATCAAAAACATCACCTTCAGATTCTTGAAAACTAAGCACATAATTTTTTCCTAAGATAAAACTGACCTGTTCGGAAACAATCTTTTCATTGTCATCATAATAGAGCATCTTTAAAACAATGAACAAATAGTCTTCATACTCATCAATTTTTGGACGTTGCGCTGTGTTAACGATATCTTCAAGTACTAAAGGATGTATGTCATAATGATTTCCAATTTTCTCAATTGCAGTAACATGGTTTAAGCCATTGAGGTTAAGCCATGAAACAGGTGATGATATTTTATAGCCAAAAGCTTCTTCTACGTTTGGCAATTCTTTTTCTTGGCATGTGTCTTTGTTGTAGTTAAAAGATTCGATAAAAAGTTTTTGTTCAACTTTTTTACCAGTGTAGACCATTGAGCCTGGCGACAATCCTACTTTTTTATTTTGAATTTTTGCACGTTTCTTTTTTGTCTTTGTCATAATCGATACGTTATGCAATAAATATACTATTTATATGGCATCGCTACCATCATCAATAGCATCTTTTTCAACTAAAGTGACTGCTTTTTGTAGAATTAAGTTGTTCGGATAGGTGACCAAGTCGCCATTATCTTGCCTTAAATGTAACTGAAAGGCGCGAATATCTTCAATAACAGCTTCTATTGGAAAATCTTTGTCATGAATTTTAATTTTATCGCCAACTTTATATGGAAACGAAAAGAACATAATCACGCCAGAAGTTATATTGCTTAAAATTGACCAGATTGCAAAAAGTGCGATCCCTATAACAGCAAAAACAGAAGAAAACACCAAAGATAAATCTTTTGGTTCTGCTCCAAAAATAAATGCTTCAATGAGTAATGCAATAAGAACAAGGGTAACAACAGCATACCTGTTAATAAGATTTATACGTGCTTCATTAATGCCGCTATTTCTCCCAATTTTGCGTAATGCTTCGTGAAGTATGTATCTGAGCACTATTACAATTACTATAACAACTATTGTTAGAATTAGTTCATGTTGGTATGTAGTGAAAAATTGAGTCATTGAATGAGTATTTCTGCAAAGATAGAAACTTGTCAAGCTAAAAAAACTATTTGAGCCTAAGAGTTTCTCTTAAAATACTATCCTTGTTGCTATTTTTATTCCAATAAGGTGATTTTAAGGTTGCCATTTTTGTTGCTTTAGTGGTTAGAATTTCAGAGCCACTTTTAAATGATTCTGTCCAACTCAAAATTTCATAAGGTGAATTTTTATTGAAATTTAAGGTAAGAGTCCTATTCAATTCTGGATAGTTTATGGTGTACGAATCTGGCTTTAGTTCAGTATTTGCGTGATATGGTTTAATAGCAACATGCTTTAGGCTTGTAAATTCCAGCGAAGGGATAATTTCTAAATTTCCAGTTGGTAACTGTTTTGGGTCTATTCTTAGTTGTGTCCAAAGTTCGTTTTCTAAAATAGCCTTATCTAAATGATAATTTTGGTCTGCTTCGCCTTCAAAGTATGAATGTGAGTTAATTTCAAAATCTGATTTATTGTTTAGTTGTGTGTAGGTTTGACCACACCATTCTTGTATAGAGTTTGATATTTTAAGTGCGTGTTGCTCTGTTGAAAGTGGATAAAACGTACTTTGCATTATAGAATATGGATAAATGCCTGTGTTGAATTTTTTTGTAGCATTGAGTTTTAAAACCGAGATGTTTTCTGGGTTTTGATTGTCTGCTTTAACCTGAGCATTTGGCAGAAAATCTTCAGTAACATAGATCAATACAGCATGTCCTTTTCTTATTTCTCCATAACGTGCTTGTTCTAGCTCATACGATGTTATTTCGGCTTCTCCAGCATACCAATAATCTTTGAATTCCTGACTTAACACTCTGGGTTTTGAGTTGCTTGACTGCTCTATTTTATTTGATTCTTGACTTTGCGTTTTATTGTCTTTGCAAGAATTAGTAAACAGAAAAAGAAGTGTAACAAGAGTTATAAGAACTGTTTTTTTAATATATGTTTTCATGCTTTCTTTTATTTTAAGATAATTTCATTCAATGTTTTATAGACTAAATGTATAGGCAAGCCCATAACGTTAAAATAAGAACCTTCAATATGTGTTACGCCAATTTGCCCAATCCATTCTTGTATGCCATAAGCACCTGCCTTGTCTATTGGGTTAAAGTTATTTAGATAATACCATATTTCATCATCTGTTAGCTCTTTAAATTTAACTTTTGTAATATCATAAACCGTTATTTCAGATGAAACAGTTTTAAAACATACCGAAGTAATAACCTCATGAGATTTACCACTTAAAGAACGCAGCATATTAAAGCCCTCTTGTTTGTTTCTAGGTTTGCCAAGTGCTTTTTCATTGTGCCATACAATAGTATCGCTTGTTATAAGAATATCGTTTGGGTGCAATTCATTTTCAAATGGAAGTGATTTTAATTGTGCTAAATAATTGCTTATTTCAAAATGTCGTAATCTTTGTGGATACTCTTCTTTTACTGGTTTTAAACGGACTTCAAAATCAATACCTAAATCTTTAAAAAAATCCTGTCTTCTAGGTGATCCAGAAGCTAAAATGATATGGTAATCTTTAAGTTTTTCCTTTAACATTATTTTAAAATGAATGGATAAAGTAATAATGACAGTATACCAAAAAGCATTATAAATTTAAGCAAAGCAGATAAAAAACCAATCTCCTTTTTGGTTTCAGCCGAAAATGATTTTATAGTGAAATAAAGCAGTGGTGCGATAATGAAAATTAAAAAATAACCAACCGCAATGTAGTGCGTGTACAAATAGGTGATAATATAATAAGTGACTGCGAAAAGCGGAATTAATGATACTGCAAAAACAACTTTTAAAGCCCTTTCCCTCCCAATTAAAATAGGCAATGTTTTCATTTCGGCTTTATAATCGCCATTAATGTCCTCTATGTCTTTAACCATTTCTCTTAATAAATTTATGATAAATGCAAAAATGGAATAATCAAAAATTATTTTAAAGAATGTGAGTTGTGTTTCTTGATTTTGCTGAGTAATGACAGGTAGTAATTCAAATAATCCAACGATAATCAAACTCATTGCAACTAGAAGGGAAATAGTGATATTTCCAATTAGGAGAGTTTGTTTTAAGAAAGTAGCATAAATATAAAGCAATGCAGATATAATTACGAATATGGCCGAAAATCCACTTTTTCCAACGAGGTTTGATAAGTAAAAACCTAGTCCAACACCAATAACAGTAAATATAATATATATATTAAAACCTGATTTTTCTGAGATTGATCTTCCAATAATAACCTTGCTAGGTTTGTTTACCAAATCTGTGTCCATATCATAAATATCATTAATTACATTGCCAGCAGCAGCAACACATAAGGTAGCCAATACCAATAGTCCAAATCCAAAATCGTTTAAGGTAAAGCGAACCACTTCAAAAGGCTCAATAAGCGCATATTTAATTAAAATTTGGGCTAATGCAATAAGTAATAAATTTTTCCAGCGGATTAGGTTTAAAAAACTAGTCATATTTTGCATCAAAGTTTTTGTTCCATTTACCTTGTACTTTCATTACTTGTTCAATAATATCTCTTGCAGCACCTTTTCCACCATTTTTATGTGATATATAACTGCTAATTGCTTTTATTTCTGGAGCAGCATCTTGTGGACAACATGGCAAACCAACTAGTTGCATAACTTTAAAATCTGGAATATCATCGCCCATATATATAGCACATTTGGAATCAATATTTTTTTTACTTAAATAGTTGTTTAACTGCTCTACTTTATTTTGAACGCCTAAAAATATATCTGTAACACCTAAACCTTGTAGCCGCAACCTAACACCTTCATTACTCCCACCAGAGATGATACAAATGTTATATCCATTGTCAATAGCTGTTTTCAGGGCATAACCATCTTTTATATTCATTTTTCTTAACATGTCACCAGAAGTGGTCACTGTTACTGTGCCATCAGTAAGTACACCATCTACATCAAAAATAAATGTGGTTATGTTGTTAAGTTGTTCTTTATAGCTTTTTTCACTCATGTCAGTGGTTTTTTTGCTTAATTAATTTGTGCTTTTTATTTTGAATTGGGTTTTTTGAATGCTGAGCTTGTCGAAGTACCATGCGTATCTTTTATGGCTTTGGTTAATAGTTTATAAATGTCTTTATGCATTTCATTGTCTAAAGACGCCAAATGCTTTTTAATGGTCTTTTTGTCATTGCGTTTTGCTGGACCAGTTTGTGCTAAGTAAGGCGATAAGGTATCCAGTTTTTTGGCAGTTTCTTTAATTAAAGGTTTTAAGATGTTGAAATCAACACTTTCAGACTCGGTTATTTCATGAGCCACTCTATACAGTTGATTGGTAAAATTATTCACAAAAACAGCTGCTAGATGCAAAGCTCCTCGCTGAAGCGAATTAACACGATAATAAGGGCTGCCTATCGCAATAGCAATATCTTTTAAGATATGGTAATCGGTTTTATGCTCTACTTCGATGCAGATAGGAACATCATTAAAGTTAAGTTCTGCATCTTTAGAAAAGGTTTGTAAAGGATAAAAAACGCCTCTTCGGTTTTTCTTTTCCAAATGATGCAAATTCACAGAACCTGAAGTGTGAACAACTAGCTCGTTAGAAAAAGGAAGTTGCTTAGATAATTCTGAAACAGCATCATCACTTATGGTAATGACATAGACGTCTGCTTCTTTTAAAAGTACAATATCGTCAATAATTTCAACATCATTTTTAAACATTTGCAATTTCTGTAAATGTCTGTTATACCACTGATTTACTTTTATTTTATTAGAAGTGGAGAAAACTTTGTATAAATGTTGTGCCACATTGCCAGCACCAATGAGAATTACTGAAATCATAATACAAATTAACAATAATTATAAATAGACTTTATGTTGTTTTAATTTTAATTTCTTTAATTTTTCTAATTGTTTTATGGTTCTAATAACTGTTTCTACTCTTAAACCTGTAAGATCAGAAATCTGTTGCCTGGTCATTTTTACTTCATACAAACCATCATGTCCAGAAAGGTTTTTAAAATAATTTAACAAAGTTAATATGCGATGCTCAGGAGGATGAATTGAAATTTCCTGCATGATTTTTGATTTGTACAACATTCTGTTACACAATGTTTTTGTGAATTTTAAGTGTACTTCTGGGTGTGTTTTTAGTAAATTAAAAAAAGATGACTTTGGTAATATGTAAAGTTCAGAATCCTCAATACAGATAGCCGAAGCAGGATAATTAAAATTTCCAAATAAAGGAGGCTCTCCAAAAGATTTGCCAGCCTTAAAAAAACCTTGTGCAAATTCTTTTCCATCGTCATTTAAGTTAAACATTTTTATTTCGCCTGTATTAACTTGAAAATAAAATTTAGCATTTTCACCTTCGTTAAAAACGATCGTGTTTTTCGAATAGGATTTTTGAGTGATTGGATATTGTTCTAAAATGTGTAATGGTATCATTTTTAATATGATTTGAATCATAAAACAACAAAGATAGTTTTTAGAATTTTGTTATTAAACTCTAAAACAAAAATCAAATGAAACTTTACGACAAATATTTAAACGATTTCAAATCGTTGTATTATGCAAACATGACATTGGGCATCATTCTTCAAAGCTGCGTTGGTTCAATAGCAGCTATGTTTATTTTGGTAAATAACGACTTTAGTATATTTTCATATCTTCAATTAACCCTATGTGTCGTGGTTACTATGGCATACAATGCTGCAGCTTTGGCGCAAATGCCTTATAAAATAACTTTCAATTTACTGATATCATCTTTATTTGTAAATATTGTGTTATTTTTATTAAACGCAATTGTTTTATAGTCCAAGAATGAATAAAAAAGACATAAAAACTAGAGACGATGTTTATCTTCTAGTTTCTTCATTTTATAAAAAAGTTAGAAAAGACGACACTTTAGCGCCATTTTTTGATCGAATCGAAGATTGGGACGAACACCTAGATAAATTAACCACTTTTTGGGAATCTAGCTTGTTTTTGCAAACCAAATATTACGGAAACCCTTTAGAGGCTCATGTAAAGGCAGATAGAGAACATGATAATAAGATTACAGAATTTCATTTTGGTGTTTGGCTAAACTTATGGCACGAAACCATAGACGAACTGTTTGCAGGGGAAACAGCAGATAACGCGAAACGTAGAGCACGTAAAATGGGAACCTTTCTTTATATTAATATTTTCCAAGCTCGCCAATAAATTCAAGTGTTAAAAGATTATGTTTTAAATAAGTGTTACAACAAAAAACACTAAATTTGCACGACTAAAAATAGACGGTTTTCGCTATGCTAAAAAAACTCACTAACATTCTGTTTTCAACAAGATTAACAGGTATATTATTTCTCGTTTTTGCACTCTCAATGATTATTGGAACCTTTATGGATGCTGGTCAAGATACCTCGCCAACACCATATTCTAGAACACTTATATATAATGCTTGGTGGTTTGAAGCCATTATGGCTATTTTTGTCATCAACTTTATTGGAAATATTTTCAGATACAGATTGTTGCGAAAAGAAAAATGGGCAACGTTGATTTTGCATCTGGCTTTCATTTTTATATTACTTGGTGCTTTTGTAACACGTTATATCAGTTTTGAAGGCATGATGGCCATTAGGGAAGGTGCTACCGAGAACACGTTTCTGTCTCAAAAAACATACATCACAACTTATATTGATGGAGACTATATTGTTAATGGTCAAGCGCAACGAAGAGTGCGTAATGATGAGGTTGATTTCTCAGCTAGATTAAACAATAAATTCTCTTATGCAACTGATTATAATGGTCAGGAAGTTAATGTGGAGTTGATCGATTTTATTGCTGGAGCAGAAGAAGATATTGTTCCTGATGAAACAGGAGAAGAATATCTTAAAATTGTTGAAGCTGGAGCTGGAGCACCACACAATCATTTTTTAAAGGCTGGACAAACACAAAACATTCACAATGTATTGTACACTTTAAATAACCCAACGGAAGGTGCTGTAAATGTTGTATTTACAGATTCCACGCTTACCATTCAATCACCTTTTGAAGGTGAGTATATGACCATGGCAACAGGTCAACAAGGCATTTTGGTAAAAGATAGTATTCAGGCGCTTAATTTGCGTTCACGATATATTATTGGAAACCAAACTTTGGTATTTCCAAACCCTGTAATTAGAGGAAAATTTGACATTGTAAAAAAATCTCAACTGCTTAAAAATGATGAAGATGGCATTGTACTAAAAGTCACAACTAACAACGAAACTCAAATTGTAAAACTGCTTGGAGGCAAAGGCACTAACAATGCTTTTAAACAAGTAAAAATAGGAGGTTTGGATTTTGCTTTTAAGTATGGTTCTAAAGTACTGGAACTGCCTTTTAGCATAAAATTGAATGACTTTATCGCAGATCGTTATCCAGGAACTGAAAAAAGTTACTCATCTTTTGCTAGTGAAGTAACTGTAATGGATGAACAAGAAGGAAATTTTGATTACAGGATTTATATGAATCATATATTAAACCACAGAGGTTATCGTTTTTTCCAGGCTTCTTTTGATCCAGACGAAAAAGGCACCATTTTATCTGTAAATCACGACGGTTTAGGGACTGCCTTAACCTACTTTGGCTACATACTCTTGTATTTTGGACTAATGGCAATTTTATTTGCAAAACATACACGATTTGATGATTTAAGAAACCAACTTCAAAAAATAAAGAATAAAAAAGCGAAGTTATTAACTATTTTTTTTATTGCTTTTTCAATGTCAGGTATTGCGCAGGTTGAGCACTCTGAAGATGATGGGCACAATCATTCTAGACCAACAAAATTTCAAATAGATTCTATTTTAAAAGCCAATGTAGTTCCAAAAGCTGAAGCTGAAAAGTTTGGTAGAATGGTGATACAGGATTTTGACGGACGCATGAAACCAGTAAATACTTATGCCTCTGAATTACTTAGAAAATTAAGTAAAGATGATATTTATGAAGGGTTAGATGCCAATCAAGTGTATTTATCCATTCACGAAAGTCCATTTTTGTGGTACAACGTTCCAGTTATTTATTTAAAAGCCAAAAAAGCAGATTCCATTAGGCATTTAATAAATGTGCCAACTACCCAAGAGTATGCCACTTTAGCAGATTTTTTTACTGAAAATGGCGACTATAAATTGGCTCCTTTTTTGGAAGAAGCATATAAAGCACAAGTTCCAACGGCTTTTCAAAAAGAATTTAAAGAAACAGATCAGCGTGTAAACTTGCTCTATAACACTATTGAAGGACGTGATTTGAAACTATTCCCTGTTCCGGATAATGAAAACAACAAGTGGATAGCTCCTAAGGATTATCAAGAAGGAAACTATCAAATTAAAGATTCACTTTACGGAAACTTTATAAATACTGGTTTTAAAGCCTATTTGTACATGCTTAACCAAGGCAAACAGACTGGTGATTTTACTGAAAGCGATAGATTGTTGGACGCCATTAAAAAGTCTCAAGCAAAGTATGGAGCAGAAGTTATGCTCTCTGATGATAAGATAAAAGCTGAACTACTTTACAATAAGTACGATGTCTTTAAAAAACTCTTTAGTTGGTATATGTATGCAGGCACGTTGATGTTTCTACTGCTCATAATTCAGATTTTTAAAAGCAAAAGCAAAACAGTTGATACAACCATAAAAGTATTCAAATTTATTATTATCGGGTTGTTCATTTTGCACACTTTGGGCTTAATTGCACGTTGGTATATTTCTGGTCATGCACCTT
>JAGQYS010000077.1 GCA_020435965.1 Flavobacteriaceae bacterium
TGAGCAAAGTAAGCATGCAAGGTGCCGTACAAAAATGGGTAGATCATTCCATTAGTGTGACTATCAATTTGCCTAATGATGCTACGGAAGAATTGGTTGGTAAATTGTATTTGGAAGCTTGGGAAGCAGGTTGTAAAGGTGTAACTGTTTATAGAGATGGTTCACGTTCAGGTGTATTGATTTCTAACGAAGAAAAAACAGAAGAGGAGTGTCAAGATACTTTAACAGCGTTTCCAACTAAACGACCTGAAGTATTAGAAGCAGATGTGGTTCGTTTTCAAAACAACAAAGAAAAGTGGATTGCCTTTATAGGTTTAATTGATGGTAAACCTTACGAAGTATTTACTGGTTTGGCTGATGATGAAGATGGTATTTTAATACCACGTTGGGCAAACAGTGGCTTGATTATTAAAAACAGAAACGAAGACGGAACATCGCGTTACGATTTTCAATATCAAAACAAAAGAGGTTACAAAACCACTATTGAAGGCTTGTCGCATAAATTCAATCCAGAATATTGGAACTATGCCAAACTGATCTCAAGTACTTTGCGTCATGGAATGCCAATTGATAAGATAGTCGATTTAATCAATAGTCTGCAATTGGATAGTGAATCCATCAACACTTGGAAAAATGGTGTGGTTAGAGCTTTAAAGCGTTATGTGGAAGATGGAACACAAGCCAAAGGGCAAACCTGTACCAATTGCAATTCTACTAGCTTAATTTACCAAGAAGGTTGCTTGACTTGTAAAGATTGTGGTTCCTCTAAATGTGGATAGTTCTAATTTTTCTTTAGAGCTTCAGGAAATACATTAGGATCAAAATCCCAAAGCAAAGGCAATAAGTAATACGTAATAAGCGTGATTAATATGACGCTTATTACGTTCATTAATATGCCAGTTCGCATCATATCTGGAATTTTCAAATAACCTGAACCAAAAACTATAGTATTAGGAGGTGTGGCAACAGGTAGCATAAAGGCACAAGAAGCTGCAACAGTAATTCCAACCATTAAAGTAAAAGGATGCACATCTAAAACCAAGGCAATAGGTGCAATTACTGGAAGTAGCATTGCAGTAGTGGCTAAATTTGAGGTTATTTCCGTTAAAAAGTTAACTGCCAAAACTAAAACAAAAAGCAAAGCAAATAAAGGTAGATTGTCAAATTGAGTTATTTGTGTGCCAATCCATTGAGCTAGTCCGCTGGTTTTAAAGCCTTCTGCCAATGCTAGTCCACCACCAAAAAGCAATAAAATTCCCCAAGGTAACTTTACAGCACTTTCCCAATTAATGATTTTTTTCTCTTCTCTATTTTTTGTTGGAAGAATAAACAAAATGGTTGCACTCGCCATAGCAATTATAGTATCATCAATCGCTGGAATTAATTTAGAAACTAAGAATTCACGTGTAATCCATAAAAAGGCAGTGATACAAAAAACAACAAGTACTGTTTTTTCTTCGTAGCTTACTTTTCCTAAGTTTTTAAGTAAGCGTTTTATTTCGGATTTGCCACCTGGAAAATCCTCTTGAGTGAATTTAAAGGCAACTTTTGTTAAGTATTTCCAACAGATAAAAAGCAGTAAAATTGAAATTGGTAAGCCGTAAATAATCCATTTTGAAAAGGTCATTTCAATGTTATATTGTTCTTCAAGAATCCCTGCAAAAATCAGGTTTGGAGGTGTTCCTATTAACGTTGCAATACCACCAATTGAAGCGCTATAGGCAATAGCAAGCATTAAGGCTTTGCCAAAAATCTCGTTTTCATCTTCTTTGGTTTCTGGATTATCTTTAAGTTGAAGTATGATTGCCATGCCAATGGGAAGCATCATAACCGTTGTGGCTGTATTGGAGATCCACATGCTTAAAAACGCAGTAGCAACCATAAAACCAAGTATAATTTTACTAACACTTGTTCCAATAAGGTTGATAACTGTAAGGGCAATACGCTTGTGTAAATTCCATTTTTCAATGGCAATTGCAAGTGTAAAGCCACCAATGTAGAGAAACACGTATTTATGCCCAAAGGCAGCAGTTGTTGTGCTTAACTCCATAGCTCCAGTTATTGGAAATAAAATAATGGGAAGCATTGCTGTAACTGCAATTGGCACGACCTCAAGAATCCACCAAACAGCCACCCAAAGTGTGGTTGCTAATACAGCGACTCCTTCTGTAGATAGGTCTTCAGGTTTAAAAAAAAGTAATGTAAACGTAAATAACAAAGGCCCTAAAATAAGACCGAATTGTTTTAATATTTTGTTTCGCATTGGTTAGTTATGTTCATGCAAAATACAATTTTCTTCAATAAGATTTAAGTTAAGCTGCCCTGACTTAAATATTTGTAGTCTTCAAGCTCTAAAAGATTATCAATTCGTTTTGTCGCACCATTTTTCAGTAAATAGATGTCATCTGAAGATTCAATAATGTTATTGTAAAAATGATCAGTTATAATAATAGCTTTATTAACCTTTTCTTTTTCTATGATGGCACTTAATTTTTCAATATGTAAAGGTGCTAAATGAGAAAAGGGCTCGTCTAACAAGACTATTTTACTTGGGCTTTTTAGAACAATATACGTTTCAACTAATCTAGCCTGACCACCAGAAAGTTGTTTTGATTTAAAAGTTTCACAAAGCTTAAATTCTTCAAAAATTGTTATAAATTCTTGCCAATCTACTTCATACAATTTAAAAATATGTTTTAACGAAAGATGTTTCGGAATTAAGGCATGCTGCGGTAAATACTTAATTAAGTTGGTTTGATATAAAGGTTTTAAAATTGGAGAATTGTCAATGCGAATTAGTTTATACTTTGGTTTCAACGAACCAAATATAATTTGTAACAAACAACTTTTTCCACAGCCATTACTACCTAAAATGCCTGTAACTTTTCCAGTTTCGGCTTTAAGGTAAATGCCATTTAAAATTGTTTTGTTTTTAAAGTAAAGTTCTACATTGTCAATCTCTAAAATCACGTTATATATATTCTTTTATAAGTATAAGATAGCCTATAGTTATAAAAATATCAATAAAAAACATCACCGAAAACAATTTAATCGATGAAATACCAAGGTTGTTATAAAAAATCAATTTTCGTTTGGCATTGGTTTCATTCACAAAATACCATACAAAAATAGTGAGCATCAGTTTGGTTATGATTGCAGGAACAATATATGGGTTTACAATTGTGATTGCAATATTTACCAAAAATGACCAAATTACAAACGGTTTGTAAAATGCAAGTATAGTCAGGAGTTTTTGCATATAGTAACTTTAACGCAGTTATAGCGGAAATATTTTTGATTGTTAATATGTTCAAATTAGATACTATTAACAATTCATAAATTATCGTATTTTTGCCACACAATTTTAGACCGTAGATGTTAGATAAAATACGAATAATAAAGCAGCGATTTGATGAGATTAATGATTTGATCATTCAACCAGATGTAATCTCTGACCAGAAGCGTTATATACAGTTGAATAAGGAATATAAAGACCTTAAAAAGATTGTAGATAAAGGGCTTGTGTACGAAACGTTGATGAAGAATATTGCCGAAGCTGAAGACATCATTGATGATGGAAGCGATGCCGAAATGGTAGAAATGGCAAAAATGCAGTTGGATGAAGCTAAAGAAGAATTAGAGCCTTTAGAAGAAGAGATCAGATTCTTATTAATACCAAAAGATCCAGACGATGCCAAAAACGTTGTGGTTGAAGTCAGAGCTGGAACAGGAGGTGACGAAGCCAGTATTTTTGCAGGAGACTTGCATAGAATGTACACCAAATACTGCGAGAGCAAAGGCTGGAAAGTTGATGTGGTAGATTTTAACGAAGGAACTTCAGGTGGTTACAAAGAAATTATTTTTGAAGTCTCTGGCGAAGATGTGTATGGCACCATGAAGTTTGAAGCTGGTGTGCATCGTGTACAACGAGTGCCACAAACCGAAACACAAGGTCGCGTGCATACAAGTGCTGCAACAGTTATTGTGTTGCCTGAAGCCGAAGAATTTGATGTTGAGCTCGATATGAGCGAAGTGCGAATAGAACGTACAACATCGACAGGTCCTGGAGGTCAGTCGGTTAACACAACATATTCAGCTATTAAATTGCACCACGAACCAACAGGAATGATTGTAAGCTGTCAGGATCAAAAGTCGTCTCATAAAAACTTAGAAAAAGCTTTAAAAGTATTGCGTTCTCGTTTATATGAAATGGAATTAGCAAAAAAACAAGCAGCAGATTCTGAGAAACGTAAAAGCATGGTATCCTCAGGAGATAGAAGCGCAAAAATTAGAACCTATAACTATCCTCAAGGACGTGTAACAGATCATAGAATTGGATTAACCTTGTATGACTTATCAAACATCATGAATGGTGACATTCAAAAAATAATTGACGAATTAATGTTAGCTGAAAACACCGAAATGTTAAAAGCTAGTGATGATGTAATATAAATTCCTGCGAAGGCAGGAATCTTATAAACCAAAACAAAATAACTAAACAATGGATTTCTGCTTTCGCAGAAATGACAACGCAAAAAAATTGACAACAGACCAATTAGTAGCGCAAATCAAAAAAAAGAAATCCTTTCTATGTATAGGGTTGGATGTCGATTTAAATAAAATTCCGCAGCATTTATTAAAAGAAAAAGACCCAATCTTTGCCTTTAACAAAGCCATTATTGATGCCACGCACCACTTATGTGTAGCTTACAAACCCAACACAGCGTTTTATGAATCGTATGGACTAAAAGGCTGGCAAGCATTAGAGAAAACCATTCAATACATCAATAAAAACCATCCAGACATTTTTACCATTGCTGATGCCAAACGAGGCGATATTGGAAATACAAGTACCATGTATGCTAAAGCCTTTTTTGAAGATTTAGGGTTTGATAGCGTGACTGTAGCACCTTATATGGGAAAAGATTCGGTAGAACCTTTTTTGGCGTTTGAAGATAAGCACACCATTTTGTTAGCGCTAACTTCTAATCAAGGTGCTTTCGATTTTCAGACTAAAACTATTGATGGCAAAGAATTATATAAGCAAGTTTTGGAGACTTCAAGATCATGGCATAACTCCAAAAATTTAATGTACGTAGTTGGCGCAACCAAAGCTAAGTTTTTAGCAGATATTAGAAACATTATTCCTGATAGTTTTTTATTGGTTCCTGGTGTTGGAGCACAAGGTGGAAATCTGCAAGAGGTTTGTAAATATGGAATGAATAAGCAAATAGGTTTGCTTATCAATTCGTCTAGAGGCATAATTTATACTTCTAATGGAAATGATTTTGCACAAGCAGCTTCCAAGGCAGCAAAGGATTTGCAGGAACAAATGGCTGCTTGTTTATAAAACCAGTTTTTATTTTAAAGCTTGATAAGGTCAAGGTCAACTAAGCTGCTTCAAAATTATAATCAAACGATGCCTTAAGTTTTAAAATACGCTGTAGCATTAAAGAAGCCTCATAATATAAGGCATCACTAAGACCGCTTTCTGTTTGACTTAAATTGTAAGCCTGCTCAATAGTAGTCTTATATCGCTGCTCCAATTCGTTTACATTAAGCATTGCATTGATTTTTTCTCTAGCCTGATCGATGTTGTTAAAATGTGGATTCATGATTTCATCTTTATATAAATACGAAACTGAAAATGAAGCTGGATGTTTTTCAACGTTAAATTTTTCCTAATAGCTCTATATTAAAAACTAGTTTTCCAGTCTTGTTGCTGGTCAAGTTTGCTTAAATCATCTACAAAATTAGTAATCTTATTTTCAAGTTCTTTTAAGCTTATTATTTTATTAAGATTTGGTGTAATTTTTCCAACCTTACAATAGTGTTTGTTCATAGCAATATAGTTTTACAATTATTTAGATGTACGAGTAAATGTCGTAACTAGATGATTGCTAAAGGTTAAATAATTGTGAAATTAACTTAATGAAACAGGTGGCTGTGTTTCTCTGTTTAAATATCGAAGCCTGTTTATTTTATGTAATAATTGAATGGCTTTATACTCAGAAATATCGCTTAATGCATGGTCAGTTTGCCTTAGATTATATGCCTCCTCAATAAGTTGTTTGTACTTATTGTTTAATTTATTTTGCTGCTCTATATATTTTGAAAA
Organism: Flavobacteriaceae bacterium; assembly: GCA_020435965.1. Taxonomy (GTDB): domain Bacteria; phylum Bacteroidota; class Bacteroidia; order Flavobacteriales; family Flavobacteriaceae; genus CAJQLB01. Next base: position 6,119 of record JAGQYS010000077.1, read on the forward strand.
CTTAGCCATACCTAATTTTTAAAAAATAGAGTATTAAGATATTTAAAATATTGCAATAGAGCAACTTAATTTTTATAAAAATTAAGTTGCTAAAACGTATTGAGTTAAAATCGTTTTCAAGTGAATTGATTTTGATTCGTTTTTTAAAACAAATTGAGCCCTTCCCTTTTGGAAGGATTTAGGACGAGCTTTTAATCCTGTAACGCAAAAACCTTCCTCAACAAATCAGTTGTTCTTGATGATACCTTGTTGCGTATTTCTTTTTCCTCCACAGCAATCATGGTATAAACACCTTTAAGGGCTTCACCTGTTACGTAATCGGTTAAATCTGGATTGACATTATTGGTAAACGGAATACTATTGTATCTGTTAATTAAATTTTCCCAAATTTGGTCGGCACCAACTTTGCTAAATGAGTTTTTAATCACTGGATTAAATTTATCGTATAAAGCCGTTTCAGTTTTCTCGGTTAAATATTGTGTTGCTGCATTGTCTGCACCTAATAATATGTTTTTTGCATCAGTAAACGTAATGTCTTTAACAGCATTTACAAAAATTGGTGTAGCTTCTTTTACAGCATCTTCAGCAGCTCTGTTTATTATTTTTAAACCTTCATCTGCTAGGTTACTTAAACCAATATCACGAAGGGCTTTATCTACTTTTTGTAGTTCTTCTGGGAGTAAAATCTTAACTAATTCGTTTTTATAAAAACCATCTTCGGCTGTTAATTTGGTTACTTGCTTGTCAATTCCAAAGTCAAGTGCTTGACGCAATCCTGAAGCAATTTCGGCATTCCCCAAACCACCTTGCGGCATTTGGTTAACGACTTGCTGCAACTCAGCACAAGCAGTTACATTTAAAATTAAGATCAGGACAATTATTCGTTTTATCATAATGTAGGGTTTTCTATCTTTAACAAAGATAAATTTTACAGATGAGAACCATTCAAATTTTATGCCTAATATGTTTTGTTGCAATAACTAATTGTAATTCTAAGGAAGAATCTAAGGTAGATACTGCAACGCATATTGAAACTGAAAAGCCAAAGCAATATATCACTGTCCTTGGTATAGCCCAAGATGCAGGCTATCCGCATATTAATTGCGAGAATGATTGTTGCAAATCGTTTTACGATGGACAAGAACCTAAAAAACTAGTGTCTTGTTTAGGTTTGGTCGATTTAGACAAAGAAAAAAAATACATTTTTGATGCAACACCAGATTTTACCCAGCAAACACAAATTCTTAAAACAGACCACCTTGATAATGGAAATATTATCGATGGTGTGTTTTTAACGCATGCACATATTGGTCATTATACAGGCTTAATGTATTTAGGTTTTGAAGCTTTGGGAGCAAACAAGGTTCCAGTGTATGCGATGCCAAGAATGAGAAGCTATTTAGAAACTAGTGGTCCATGGAGTCAGTTATTGGCTTTTGAAAATATTGATTTAAAACCTATTCAACATGATTCGGTGGTGACATTAAACAATAATCTAAAAGTGACTCCTTTTTTGGTGCCTCATCGTGATGAATATTCTGAAACAGTTGGGTATGTTATTGAAGGGCAACACAAAAAAGCATTGTTTATTCCAGATATTGACAAATGGGAAACATGGGAACGCAATATTATTGAAGAAGTCAAAAAAGTAGATTACGCTTTTCTTGATGCCTCTTTTTTTAGAGATGGCGAGTTGAAACGTGACATGAGTAAAATTCCGCATCCATTTACCACTCAAACGACCACCTTGTTTGAAAATGAGGATTTAGAAACTAAAAATAAGATTCACTTCATTCATTTCAATCATTCCAATCCAACAATAAAAGATTCTCATCGATTAAAAGATAGTATTCAAAACCTCGGATTTAAATTTGCGAAACGAGGTGATGTCTATGCTTTATAGAAACTTAGATTATTCTTAATAAAGTCGATAATTTTTTCAATATTCCGTAAATTTGCAATTCTTATAAAAGATAAAAATACGAATGCAACAAACAGCACCTTATAAACCAAAACATAAAGTTAGAATAGTAACCGCAGCATCCTTGTTTGATGGTCACGATGCGTCTATCAATATCATGCGTAGAATCATTCAAGCTACAGGTGTCGAAGTGATTCATCTAGGACATGATAGAAGTGTTGAAGAAGTCGTGAATACTGCCATTCAAGAAGATGTGAATGCGATATGTTTAACCTCATACCAAGGTGGACATAATGAATATTTTAAATACATGCATGATCTTTTAGAGGAAAAAGGGGCTGGTCATATTAAAATCTTCGGTGGAGGAGG
>JAGQYS010000004.1:0-26931 GCA_020435965.1 Flavobacteriaceae bacterium
ATATCGATTCGACACTATCTTGACAAGCTCATCGGCCCTGTCCTAGAGTCACACTTGTATTGAGTCGATACTACTATAAAGAGGAGCTAATTATGAAGAAAAAAGCCGTATTTTATCACGCAGGATGTCCAGTTTGTGTAAGTGCAGAACATGACATTATTAATCTAATAGGAGCAGACAACGTTGAAGTTGTAAATATAGGCGAAGACTGAAACAGGATTTCAGAAGCAGAAAAGGCAGGAGTAAACTCTGTGCCAGCTTTGGTAACACCCAATGGAAATACATTGCACATCAATTTTGGTGCTTCAATGGCAGACGTTAAAGGCTAAATTTTTTAAACCAAATAGTTAGGATTCCTAATTTTAAAAAAGAATCCTAACTTTTCAAAACTTATAAAAATGAAATCAATAATAGTATTACTTACAACGACCATGTTTTTATGCACAAGTTATTCTTATGCACAAGAACACAAATACAACAATGACGACTTCAAGATTAATAATGTTGTTATTACCAACGAGAGTAATTTAGGAATTACCATTTGGGAAATTAATGTAAAAGGGATAGCTGGAAAAACGACACCAACAAAAGTAGGACAACTCGATGGCGCACCAGTTTTAGGATATGTATTTCCAACAAGTTTAAAATCCACAGATGTCGGTTTTAATCAAACCAAGGGTATTGTAGCACTCGCTTTAACGTCGCACCCAGATTTTGATGACACACCACTTTGGGATGAGAATAACGACCAAATTTATAATAACGATGGTGTTATTTGGCATCCACATTGGGTCATACTCCATGAAGATAAACGGGTTGCTGGAGGACTTTCGGTAAAGCAATTTAAAAAAGCCGATCAAACAGTGGTGTTGCCACCAACCAATCCAGGAATGCCAATGTATATGGACTCACCTGGTTATCCTGTAACTACTAAAAGCCATACGATAAAGGTAGTAGTTCCTAATTACAGAATAAACAACCAAACAGATTTTAGTTTTGATGGCGTTACCGCTTTTATGAAAGTTAATACAAGTAAAGAAAACCTGCCAATGTTGGGAGTTTATGAAGTTTTTAATGTGGCAAGTGGCAATTTATCCTTACCTTACAGAGTAAAATTAAATTAAAAACGTATGGATACTTGGTTAGAAACTTTATTAGTAAAAACACCACAAGAAGGATTTGAACTTGCAATAAAATTAGCTAGAATGGGTGTAAAATATACACAACCAGACATGGAAAAACTTAAACAAGGTAGAACGCAATATGATGACAATGCTCAATTTTTAATTGCTGCCTCACAAGTTATAGCCATTCATTACCAAACCATAGCAAAAGCAAACAATTATTGGAAAACATAACAAAAACAGTATGAAAGTAGCAGTTTGGGACACCTATGTAAAAATAGAAGATAGCAATATAATGCATTTTGATAAACTATATTTTGTAAATTGGTCTGATATCAACTAAGCATTGCAGCCAACACATGAAACACTATATCTTATTCTTCGCCATAGCTATCCTAATTACTGCATGTAAAAATGAAGAGAAACCAGAATCTGACGAATGGATTTATCTATTTGACGGAACAACAACAGATGGATGGCGAGCCTATAATGGAGAATCACTTCCAGCGCAATGGGTTATTAAAGATGGTGCATTAACTTTTGATACTAAAAAGAAACTAGAATCTGAAAAAGAAGGTGGGAAAGATATCATTTATGCTAAAGAAGAATTTGACAATTTTGAATTGTATTTAGAATGGAAATTACCTGCTGGTGGTAATAGTGGTGTATTTTATCACTTAAAAGAAGGTTTTAATGGTCCTTACGAAATTGCTCCTGAATACCAATTGCTAGATGATTTAGGCTGGGAAGAAATCAATAACGCAACGCTAGAAGAATGGCAAAAAACAGCAGCAGATTATGCCATGTATGTTCCAGATAATAATGTAAAAATCACCAAACCTGCAGGCGAATGGAACACTACAAGAATCATTTTTACACCAGAATTGGTTGAACACTGGCTTAATGGTAAAAAAGTTTTGTCTTTTGTGCCATGGTCTGACGACTGGAAAGAGCGAAAAAACAAAGGCAAATGGAAAGATTACCCAAACTACGGAACTTCAAAAGCTGGATTCATTGGGCTTCAGGATCATGACAGTCCATTGTGGTTTAAAAACATAAAAATTAAAAAATTATAATACCAGAACTAACTAATGAAAAGAAGGAATTTTATTAAAACATCTGCTATAGTGTCGTCAATAGCTTTTATGCCAATTCTTAATTCATTTAAAAACATGATTCCTGGACGTATCAAATCTGCTCACATAGGTGTTGGCGGAATGGGAATGGAAGATCTAAAAGCAATATCTTCACATCCATTAGTAGATGTTACTGCACTTTGCGATGTTGATTCTAATTATCTTGATGTTGCACATAAAATGTTTCCTAATGCGAAAGTGTATAAGGATTATCGCGTGATGTTAAAAGAACTCGAAAATGAGATTGATGCGGTTGTAGTATCTACACCAGATCATACACACGCTCCTGCTTCACTTATGGCTATGGAAATGAATAAAGCTGTATACTGTCAGAAGCCTTTAACCCACCATGTTACAGAAGCTCGCGCTATGCAAAAAATGGCAAAAGACAGAAATTTAGTTACACAAATGGGAATTCAAGTTCATTCCTTTTACGATTATAAACTTGCGACCTTATTAATTCAGTCGGGCATTATTGGTAAAGTAAGTACAGTTCATGCTTGGTCTCCTAAAAACTGGGGATTTGATGGTTCAGCTCCAGAGGGTTCTGATCCTGTTCCTGAGCATTTAGACTGGAATCTTTGGTTAGGTACATCTCCAGAACGTCCTTATAAAGAAGGATATTACCATCCTATGAATTGGCGAAAAGTATTAGATTATGGTTGTGGTACTTTAGGTGATATGGGTGTTCATATATTTGACACACCATACAATGCCTTGGCTCTGGATGTTCCAAATACAATTAAAACGGAATGTCGACAACCAACAGGATTTGGGTTTCCTGAAAAAAATGTGGTTACTTACGAATTTCCTGGAACAAAGTATACCACTGAGAATTTTAAATGGATCTGGTACGATGGTGAAGGCGCACCTGCTCAGCACAAGGATTTAATGTTACCTAATAACGAAAAACTACACGATCAAGGTGCTATGTTTATTGGAGAAAAAGGTAACTTATATCTACCGCATTTTCAATTGATGCCTAAACTCATTGTAGATGGAAACTATGTAGACATGGATGTCTCAAAATTTAATTTAGAAGAGCCCATTAGAGATTATGGAACTGAAGCTCCTAAACACTATCATCAGTTTGTAGATGCCTGTTTAGGCAAGGATGAATGTACTGCACCTTTCTCCTATGCCTCTCGCCTAACCGAAACCATATTACTTGGCGTCATTGCGCAACGCTTCCCAAATAGAACCTTACATTGGGACAGTAAAAATGCAAAGTTTGCTGAAGAAGAAGCCAATGCATTTTTAGATGCACCTTATCGTGATTTTTAAATTTGAAAATATTGTATCTATATTTTATTACAAAATTTAATAATTCTTAAGTCAAGTTTCTAATCAAAACAATCAAAAATACTTTTAGTGTACTCCAAATTCAGGATTAGTTAATCAAACTTTCGTCCAGGTGTATATGGCGCTCCTGCTGCTTCCAAAGCTGCTTCGTATGCCTTCAACGCATTGCTATAAGCACCCAAATCTCCTCGGAATTTACTAAAATCAGCTTCTGCGATATCAATATTGCGCTTAAATGTTTCCGTTGGGTTTTGTGTGGTTTCCCAATGTCCATAGGCAACATGCCCAACTCTTGATTGAATGGAAGGCGTTGCATTTTCATTCAGCCTTTGACGAATTGGGTCACCATAAAGTCTTTTTCTCAATTCGGCTAATTGTTGTTCTAATTGATTTAGATCTGCAAACAATTTTTGTGTAGCTTTTGGAGTTTCTAACAATGCAGCTTTCATGTGCCTTAATCGATTACTTGCTTCACCCATAGTTCTGCCAGCACTTGAAATCTGTCTTAGCATTTCTCTAGTTTTTGCTTGAAATTCTGCAATGGTATTAAAATCAGTATTAGCCGCTATAGATGGAACAGGTTTGACTGTGAATTTTTGAGGTTCTCCTTGTGCTTTTAGCATTCCATTATGAGCAACATAAAGTGCTACGCTATAGTTGCCAGGAGCAGCTAGTGGTCCTTCAGGATCTCCAGCCCAAGGTGGCTTAAATGCTGGTTGTGATAAACTAATTGGATCTGGAGCTGGCAATCTTAAATCCCAATTAGTACGATGCAACCCTTTTTTGGCTGAACCTTTTATCCAACGAACAGGATTGCCTTTTTCGTCACTTATCAACAGTAATATTTGTGGTTCGTCTTCTTTTGATTCTTCAAACAATTGTTCCCAACCAGGGAAAGGAATGTTGGCATTTTTTTCTCTTAATGCTTTTTCAGAATTCTTGCGTTCTGTTTTTGCAGTCTCAGGAACGTCACTTAAATAATAGGTAAATACTGCTCCAAATGGTGGATTCTCAGAAGCAAAACTTGTTGTACCTTGGCTAGGTTTACCCTTTGCTTGCATTGGAACGCTTGGTATATACCACCAAGCATCTCTCACTGAAAACAATGTGTTTGCTTTATTTTTTATAGTACTACTGATGTCTCTTAATGGCGAATAATCATCAAGCACATAGAAACCACGACCAAAAGTCGCTCCAACTAAATCATTGTCTCGTGGATGTAATTCCAAATCACGAAACGAAATGGTAGGAACTCCAGAATTTAGTTTAATCCAATTAATACCTTTATTAGGTGAAAAATAAATACCATATTCTGTTCCTATAAATAGTAAATTTTCATCAATATGATCTTGTTTTATAACCCAAACAATCGTATTGCTTGGTAAATCACCAGCAATAGATTTCCATGTACGTCCACGATCAGCACTCATAAATAAATAGGCACTATAATCACCAAATTTGTGAGCATCTGCAATAGCAAAAACAGTATTAGCATCATGGTTTGAAGCTTCAATATCATTTATAAAAGAGCGCTCTGGCACTTTTGGCAGTGTACTTTTTCTCCAATTCTGTCCACCATCTTCACTTACATGAACAAGTCCATCATCAGAACCAGTGTACAACAATCCTTCTACCTTAGGAGATTCGGAAATCGATGTCAGTGTTGCATATTTAGACATAGCTCCAGTATCATATAAATCATCAACACTCCACACGCGATTATCCATTGTTTGCAATTCATAGCGATTGGTATTCGTAGTTAAATCCTTGCTTATTGGTGTCCATGAATTGCCTTGATTTTCACTTTTCCAAACACGTTGAGATCCAAAATAAATACGCTTATTATTATGAGGACTTATTTGAATTGGCGCATCCCAATTCCAGCGTTCTGGAGGATCATTTGGTTCAGGTTGTGGCTGAATATTGATCGCTTCTTCAGTAGTTCTATCAAGACGATGCAAAGTCCCTTCTTGAATTTCCATATACACAATATTAGGGTCTTCAGGGTCAAATACCGAATCATAACCATCTGCACCAAGCGGCACATACCAATCTTGATTACGAACACCTTCAGTATTCATAGTTCTTGATGGCCCAATTAAAGTGCCTAAATCTTGAGCTCCTCCAACAATGTTATAAAATGGTTCAGAATTATCAAGTCCTAGTTTGTAAAACTGTGAAATAGGAAGATTTTCAAAATGGCGCCAAGTGGTGCCTTCATCATAAGTTTCGTACAAGCCTCCATCTGTTCCAGAAATTAAATGATTTCCATCGTCTGGATCAATCCAAAGCGCATGATTATCACTATGTTTTTCACGTCCAGTTCCTAAATAATTAAACGTTTTTCCACCATCACGAGTAACCTGATAAAACACATCCATTTGATAAACAAGGTCGGGATTTTGTGGTGAAGCCTCAATTTCCTGATAATAATGTGGTCCTGTTCCTCCAGAAATATAACTGTTTCGTTTTTCCCAACTTTCGCCTTTATCTAAAGATATATAAAAACCTTTTTCACTATCATTGGCTTCTATAGTTGCATATACAATTTCAGGATTTGCTGGTGTTACTGCTAGGCCGATTTTTCCTATATCTCCTGAAGGCAACCCTGTTTTTATTTGTCGCCAAGTATCACCATTATCAGTAGATTTATAGATGCCAGATTTTGGTCCGCCAGCCATAAGCGACCAAGTTTGTCTGCGACGTTGATATGCTGCTGCATAGATCACATCTGGATTTGAAGGGTCAAACTCGATATCAGTAACTCCAGTATTTTGATCAATATTAAGTACTAATTGCCATGTTTTTCCACCATCGCTAGATTTATACAATCCACGTTCTCCGCCTGACGACCAAAGTGGTCCTTCGGCAGCAACAAATACAATATCACTGTTTCTTGGGTCGACTAGAATTTTACCAATATGCTCCGATTTTTCAAGGCCCATTTGATTCCACGTTTTTCCTCCATCTAAACTTTTATACACACCATCTCCCCAAGCTACATGACGTCCACTAACATTTTCGCCAGTTCCAACCCAAATCACATCTGAATTTTTTGGGTCAATAGTAACAGTACCAATAGAATATGAATTTTGACTATCAAAAACAGGTTGCCATGAAATCCCTCTATTTGTAGTTTTCCATAAACCACCAGAACCAACAGCAACATACCAAGTACTTTTATCTGTTGGACTTACAGCAATATCTGCGATACGTCCTCCCATAACAGCTGGGCCAATACTACGAAGCTTCATGCCAGAAACTGCCTTAGCTATGGTTTCTTTGCTTTCTGACTGCGCTAAGGTGTTTAAGGGTTGAAAAAAATAAGTAACGACGAATAATAATACAAAAGGAAGACGAATTTTGAACATAGTAAAGTCTTGTTGGTTGGTTAATTTCTTAGCGTAATGTAATTAATGTGAAGATAAATAACAAGCACATAGTGTCACTACAAAAGAATTTAACATTGCTTTAGCATATTCTAAATTGCTTTTGAAAAAATATTTTAACTATATATAGAGATTAAGAGTTCGGCAAGTTATTTTTTAAGATCTAGTTTTTCAGCAAAATAATCGCAAAAATCTTTCATGGTTGCTGTCATTTTTTCATCTTGAGTAGCACGATTAAAGGTATCACTCATACTAACCAAAGTTTGATGAAAAAACAGTTTCATTTCGTCAACTGGCATGTCTTTAGTCCAAAGGTCTATACGTAAAGATTCTTGATTTTTACTGTCCCAAACAGAGAGCATCATAGCTTTGGCTTCTTCGTTTGTGATACCACCATCTTGTGCAGACCAAGTAAGTTTTTCAGGGATTCTGTTTTCATCTAATTCTACATTCAATACTATTTTAGATGTATGTGTATTTGCCATTATTTGTGTGGTTTAAATTTTGATTTATTAAAAAGTTCTGTTGCATCCATTTGCAGCATATCGTTAAAGTCTGCGTCATTATTTTCCATATAGGCTTTTACAATTTGCCAGCCTACGTATTGTCCTAAACGCCCTGGAGATTCGGCATCAAGCTCTAAGTTGAATTTTGTAAAAGGTGCAGGATTTATAAATCTGCCAGCCAGTTTTGGGTCTGTTTCAAACAACAATTCGCGTTCTACAAAATACTGCCAAATATTAGGTTCGTTTTCTATTGCCCAATCCAATTCTTCTTTTGTATATCCTATTTTTTCAGCATCAGTTTTAAACGGAATCATCATATCTTTAAAGTAAAGGATCTTGCCAAAATATACCATTTCATCAAGGAGTGATTTGCGTGATGGTTGATAGATTTGTTGTTGGGCATACTCTGTTGCCAAATCTGAAACAATCTGTGGTGCTTCAAAATTTTGCCTAATATACTTCTGGATATTGCCATAAAACTCGTGATCACTGCCTAAATAATTATCTATAGCAATTAAGGCAATGGAGTCTGTCACTATGGTTTTGTTTCTATACTCAACATCATTAATTAACGTGATAACTCTAGGCGACTTAAACGCTGGATAATAATATTTAAGGTGCTGGAAAAGGCTTTTTATTTCTTCATTTATTGTTGAAAAATCAGTATATTTTTTTTTGATTTCAGAAAACATTTGTTGTTGCAATGTGTCAGTCATTCTGGCAACCCAAATAGAATCTGGATACTGACTTGAAAACATAAAAGGGTAATCTGCTTTTAGCTTAGGTAGATCATTTGGAGAAGCTTCAGCAAACAGTTTGTCAAAACGTTCTACTTGAACATCAATATCAATTTTAGCAATTTCTTTTTCAACTTTACTATCATTTTCACAAGACTGAAAACACAGCAAGATTACAACAAGGAAACTTAATAGGTTGCGCATAATTTATCAATATCAAACTAAAACGGTTATAATTTTCATTAATTATTCTATTCGTTTATTTTTGTTTTGCAAATGTACCATTCTTTGTTTTAAAAACTAAACTTCATGCAAACAGAAAAAGTCGTAAATCATATTGTAAATTGGCTTAAGGAATATGCCATAAATGCAAAAGTAAATGGCTTTGTCATTGGCATTTCTGGAGGTATAGACTCAGCTGTTACCTCAACCTTATGTGCTAAAACAGGTTTGCAACTCCTTTGTGTTGAAATGCCAATTCATCAAGCTAAAAGCCATGTAAGTCGCGGTCAAGAGCATATTGCGCAACTCAAACAACGTTTTCCGAATGTGAGTGATATTAAAGTAGACTTAACACCAGTTTTTGAGGAGTTTAAAACCGAAGTTTCATTAGAAGGTAAACAGTCAACTGTTGATATGGCTTTGGCGAATACAAGAGCACGCTTACGTATGGCAACCTTATACTATCATGCAGGATTATTAGGATTATTGGTTGCTGGAACAGGAAATAAGGTAGAAGATTTTGGCGTAGGCTTTTATACAAAATATGGTGATGGAGGTGTTGATTTAAGTCCAATTGCAGACTTAATGAAATCTGAAGTTTACAAACTTGGGAAGTTTTTAAAAGTGCCTGAATCTATTATGAACGCGGCGCCAAGTGATGGGTTGTTTGGTGATGCAAGAAGTGACGAAGATCAAATTGGTGCAAATTATGATGAATTGGAATGGGCAATGCAAATGCATGACCTTGGAAAAACTGCTACTGACTTTTCTGGTCGTGAAAAAGTAGTGTTTGAAATTTTTAAACGCTATAATTCAGGTAATAAGCATAAAATGACACCAATACCTATTTGCGAAATCCCTAAAAATTTAAAATAATTACTGCAAAATTGCTAAATTATTAAGGGTTTGCGTTGTTTTTTTTCTTAAATTTGAGTTTATCTGCTTAATTAAAACAACCCTAAACTCTACTTATTTGTGGACTTTAGTTTAATAAATTTAAAAAAACACTCATCATGATTAAGGTATTGGTTGCAGATCACCATCCTATCATTAGAACAGGGCTTAAAATGCTTTTTGAGTCTTCGCCAGATATTCAAGTCATTGGAAGTGTAACCACTGGAAAAGAATTATTTGATTTCGTAGGACGTACAAAAGTTGACGTAGTTTTATCTGAAATAGATTTACCTGAACTTAATGGAATTACTGCGCTCCGAACTCTTAAAAAAGAGTATCACGATGTTAAGGTGATCATGTTTAGCTCTCATCCTGAAGAAATTTACGCAGTAAGCACTATTAAAGCAGGAGCTTCAGGTTACCTTACTAAAACAGTAAGCACACAAACTATAAAGGATGCCATTATGAAAGTTTATAGTGGAGGTATATATATTAGTAATAGTTTAGCGCAACGTCTTGCTTTTGACGAACGCGGGAATAAACCAAGTAAGCTTTACAAAAAACTATCAACTCGTGAAGTTGAAGTTTTAAAATTATTATCTACAGGAAGGCGTAATAAGGAAATTGCTGAAGAACTTGATATTAACGAGAAAACAGTAAGTACTTATAAAGCTCGCCTTATGAAAAAGCTTAACGTAACCAATCTGGTCGATTTAATAAACCAAGCACGTCATTTGGAGTTAGGCTAATTATAGCACTCTGTTTAATTTTCTAGACAGCAACATCTTTAAATTTGAGTAGTTTAAAACATCTTCTAGGATAGTTTTATTTTGACTTGTTGCGTCTTGCGTTTCCAATTTAAACTCATTTACTTTCTGGTCTATTAAAAAACAACGAAGACTTAAAATCGTTTCGTTAACCAATTGTGCTATGCCTTGCGATTTGCTTTTCGGAAAAATATTTTTACGTTCCCAATCTGAAAGTTGGTATTTCTCATCATTCATTAAAATGGTCGTGATTTCACTTGCCATTTGTTCATCAACATTATTCACGAAATTTTCAAGTGCAAACTCAGGGTTTTGGTTTAAGGTATCTATAATGGTATAGTATAAAGTTTTAAAATTTTCATTACTGAACTCCATTTCGTCTTCTTGCAAATCCAAGTAAATTTTTTCAAATACCTTGGCATTATGAGTGACTGGCTCTAAGGTTAGTTTTCCTTCTTCAGTTTCCTTTAAAATAAGGTCCTCAAAATCTTCTGTTTTGTTCCCATAGAGCAGTAGTATTTCAATTATTTTTCGTTCTAATTCGTATTGAATATCAACTTTTTTAACAGGCTCTGTACGCTGAACCACATCAAATGCTTTTTGTTCTTCTTTGTAAGCTTTATTGGCATCTTGCTGTTCTTTTTTTCCAATTTGAGCCAAAGTACTAAAGAGGACTTGCTCACTAATATCCATTATTTTTGCACATTCCTGTACATAAATTTCTTTTTGAATACGATCTGGAATTTTAGAAATACTGTTTACCATATCTCTAATAAGAGCAGCTTTTTTGATAGGATCATTCTTAGCCTCTTCCATCAGCAAAGAAGCTTTATAGGCAATGAAATCTTTAGCGTTTTCTTCTAGATATAAGGCGAGTTCCTCAAGGGTGTTTTGTTTAGCAAAACTGTCTGGATCTTCACCATCTGGGAAGGTACAAACCTTAACGTTCATGCCTTGTTCCAAGATTAAATCTATTCCTCTTAACGATGCTCTAATTCCAGCAGCATCACCATCAAATAGTACTGTGATGTTTTTTGTTAGACGATTAATGAGTCGAATCTGGTCAGAGGTCAACGCAGTTCCTGAAGACGATACTACGTTTTTTATCCCTTTTTGATGAAACTGTATGACATCAGTATAACCTTCCACCAGATAACAATTATCTTCTTTGGCAATGCTTTGTTTAGCATGGTAAATTCCATAGAGAATTTTACTTTTATGGTAAATATCACTCTCTGGTGAATTTAAGTATTTAGCAGCTTTCTTATCAGTAATTAAAATTCGTCCTCCAAAACCCAATACACGACCACTCATACTGTGAATTGGAAACATAACACGACCTTTAAATCGGTCAAAGCGCTTCTCGTCTTTTACAATGGTTAGTCCTGTTTTTTCAAGATAATCAATATTGTATCCTTGTTTTAAAGCTTCGTCTGTAAAAGCTTGCCATTCATCAAGCGCATAACCTAAATGAAATTTTTTAATGGTTTCATCTGTAAAACCACGTTCTTTAAAATAGCTTAGACCAATGGCTTGGCCTTTGTCTGTTTTAAACAATACTTTTTGAAAATACTTGCTCGCAAATTCACTAACCAAATACATGCTTTCCTTTTCATTGGCTTGTACTTTATCTTCGTCGCTTTGCTCCGTTTCTTCAATTTCAATATTGTATTTTTTTGCTAGGTATTTAATGGCTTCAGGATAGGTAAAATGTTCGTGTTCCATTAAAAAAGAAACCACAGTTCCTCCTTTACCACTTGAGAAATCTTTCCAGATTTGTTTCACCGGAGATACCATAAAACTTGGTGAACGCTCATCACTAAAAGGACTTAGGCCTTTAAAGTTACTTCCAGCTTTTTTGAGTTGAACAAAATCGCCAATAACCTCTTCCACACGAGCGGTCTCAAATACTTGGTCTATGGTTGATTTTGATATCAAAGGTTAATTTTTTTTTGAAGACTATAAAAGTAATAAGAATTTATACATTTATATAGCATAAAAGAAAAAAGGGTTCACAACTTATCATCATGAACCCTTTTAACATGAAAAAAGTTAGCAGTTTAATCCATATCAAAACGTACTCCAAGAGAAATATTGTTTTGCTTAACAGCTTGGTCTTTAAAGATAGGTGATAAATCATATTTTACATAAATCGCAGTATCATCAAAAGCAAGGTAACCACTTAAACCATAAACTAAACTAGTAGCATTATAACTTCGTTTTATTTTATCTTTAATGTTTTCTCCATCAACAGAATACTTTAGTTTTTGTCTGGTGCCAATATTAAAGCCAGCATAACCACCAAGCCCTACTTTAAATTGATTGTGTGTTGTGTACCTAAAATACGTGTCTCTATCAATGCGTTTTGATGGTCCAAACTCAAAGTGAACTGGAAACACTAGGTTACTTATAGATAGTTTTGATTTTTTTAATTCAGTTGGAAATTCCTCTAACATCGTTTCGTTCCCATCTTGTACAAAGTACATATTGTCTTTTGGTTTTAACCCGTTTATTTGAAATGAGTACCCATATTTAAGTCTTAAAAAATTAGAGTTTTTAAACACTCGTGTTTTCCAAGCCCAGCCAATTTCAAAGAAACGTGAGCCTCCTAATTTGTATGGTGAGTCGTCAAGATTTTTACCTTCTATAATAGCGTTGTTTAAACCGAAAGCTAAAACAAAGTCGCTTGTTGTGCGCTTGTCGTACTTTCTAGGTTTGTTTTTCCAGCGTCCAATTCTAAAAAAATTATATTCATCATCTGAGCCACCAATACTTATTCTAAATCCTGGCTCGTCGTCATTTGAAACCATTGACACGTCTGTGTTACGCTCTAAAAGTGCAATTTTATTATCTACAATGGCCAAACGGTTTTCAATGTTTAATGCTCTGTTTTTGGCTGCTTCCTTTTTTAAATTATCTGCTTCAGAACTTGTGATTTCACCATTGTCTAGGCGCTTGTTAATAGCTTCAACTTCTTCTTTTAAAAATTGTCGCTCTTCGGTTTTTATTTTTTCCTTGAGGTTCTTTAAAATTTCAATTTTTTCAGAATTGTCGTTTGTTGAAGTTGCCTCCTGGGCATTTACTAGCGCAATGCTAAATAAGAGTATAATACTTGCAAAATAAATTGTAATTGTTTTCATCTGGATAATTTTTAGTTGTTTTTAATAGGTCAGATGGAATTCGCCTTTAAGCATTGAATAGTATCAATGTTAATATTTTGGCTCATTTCATAACTGTTCGTTTTTTGATGATTGTTAATTTTGATTTGATGATTTTTTATTAATTATTACGTTCTGCCAAAGCAGTTTTTACAGATTCATAACCTGATTTTATTGCGTCAAAAACTTTAGCTCTAAAGGATTGCTCTAAGTCGTATTCAACTGATTCAAGCAATGCATTAGCATCTACCTTATTTGTAGCTTCGTTATAAAGTTTCTGCATGGTGATTTCTTTTTGAGCCACTTCTAAAAGTGCATCAATCTCTTCGGTTGTAATTTCTTTATTGTCTTTTTGAAGTTGTTGGATTTGTGCGACCACATCTTTCACTTTCTGATCTTCAAAACTTAAAACCTTAACTGCTTTTTCAGTATTTGGTTTTGTTGTTTCTGCAGTGTTTGCATTAGCCACAGCAATACTGTTTGTATCTGCTTCTTTAATCAAAGTTTCTTGTTTTTGATTTACAATCGTTTTTAAAAGAGCTTTATCAATTTGTGTGTTTGTGTTCTTTGTAAGATTGTTTTTAGTTTCAGTTATATCTTTATGCTCAACTACAAGAGTGTTGCTTTCTTTTAAAACCTCTTTGTTTTGTAATACTTCTGTGTCCATTATATTCTCTTTTTCAGTGTCGGCAACAGTTGGCTCAACGATTTCGGTATTCGATTTAAAAACAAAGGTTAAGGCCAGCAACACACCAACAATTGCAGCTGCAATGCCAAGCCACCAAAACCCTTTGTTGTTTTGCCTATTGTCTATTTTATCTAATCTTTTACTGAGCTTATTCCAAGCATCTTGGCTTGGCTGAATGCTTCGCTTTTCTAGCTTTTCTTTAAATTGTTCTTCAAATTTAATTGGAGCCATAACTTGGTTTGTTAAGTTGCTTTATTTGCTGTTGTAACAGCTTACGTGCTTTAAATAATTGCGATTTTGATGTGCTTTCGGCTATGTCCAGCATCTCTGCAATTTCGCTGTGTTTATATCCTTCAATGGCATACATATTAAATACCATTCGATAACCTTCTGGAAGCTTGTCAATGAGTTGCTGAATTTCGTCAACATCAAGTTCTGCATCAGCATAATTCGTTGGTTCATCATAAACCTCCATGTCATCAGCTGAAAATTCAAGCTGCTTTTTTTTTCGTAAAAATGAAATAGCTTCCCTGATCATGATACGTCGTATCCAACCTTCAAAACTGCCTTCTGCCTTAAATGTTTTTAATTGTGTAAAGACCTTTAAAAATCCGTTGAGCATTACTTCTTCCGCTTTGTGTCCATCCTTTATGTAGTAACGACAAACGCTCAACATTTTTGGTGCGTGTATTTGATACAACATATGTTGTGCATCACGATGATTACTAACAGCTTTTTTAATAAGCTGTTTTTCGTTTTTATATAATTGAATGACTTTCAAAAGCGGATTCATTTATGGCTTCTATTTATAAAGACGCAAAAGTTGTGCAAAGGGTTGCCTGAGGTTAATAATAATTTATAAATATGTTAATAATAAAAAAGGTAAATGCTTTAAACAAACTAGGAATAAGGTAATTAGGTGTCAATAATAAAGATTTATTTCTTTCTGTCAATCACATAATTAACCATTAATATCAGAGCACTTTTAAATTCGGATTCTGGATAATTGTTTAATAATTGCAAGGCTTCTTGTTGAAATTGCTTCATTTTAGTTACAGCGTATTCCAAGCCTCCATTGTCTTTTACAAAGGTAATCACTTCTTTAACGCGCTTTTTATCCTTGTTGTGCTTTTTAATGGAGTTAATTAACCAATCCTGTTCTTTTTTAGAGCAATTGTTTAGCACATGGATTAGCGGCAAGGTCATTTTTTGTTCTTTGATATCTATTCCTGTTGGCTTTCCTATTTTTTCTTCGCCATAATCGAATAAATCATCCTTAATTTGAAAAGCCATACCAATGAGTTCGCCAAATTTCCTCATAAGCTCAACATCATTGCTATTTGGTTTTACAGAAGCTGCTCCCAAGCTGCAGCATGCAGCAATTAAGGTGGCAGTTTTCTGACGAATAATTTCATAATAGATGTCTTCTGTAATATCCAGTTTTCTTGCCTTGTCTATTTGAAGCAATTCGCCTTCAACAATTTCACGTACAGCAACTGAAATAATTTTCAGTAAATCAAAATCATTATTATCAATGCAAACCAACATCCCTTTTGATAATAAATAATCACCAATAAGAACCGCGATTTTGTTTTTCCAAAGCGCATTTATGGAGAAAAATCCTCGACGTCTATTGCTGTCGTCAACCACATCGTCATGTACTAAAGAAGCTGTATGGATCAACTCAATAACCGAAGCACCTCTATAAGTACGCTCGCTAACTTCTCCATTATTTACCATTTTTGCAGCCAGAAACACAAACATTGGTCGCATTTGTTTTCCTTTTCGGTTTACTATGTAATGGGTAATTCTGTTTAACAAAGCAACTTTGCTGGACATGGCAAGTTGGAACTTTTGTTCAAAAAGATCCATCTCAAATGCAATAGGCTGTTTTATTTGTTCTACAATTTTCAAAAAAAGGGAATTTGCTTGAAAACAATTAATAACAAACGTACTAAAAAAGCAAATTAAAGCCTACTTTATTACGATACTTATTGGTTTATGATGAACAAATAAATAATTTCGTGAAGGCAAATTTGTTTGTCCTAAATAAAATTTATAATTTTAACTAACTCATGTCTGCGCATGTATTTGTCTATTAAACTGTTGTGTATTAACTTTTTAAAAACAATACATATGAAAAAAATTACAACTTTAATTTTGGGATTAATAATCTCAACAACGTCTTACGCACAATTAATATCAGAAAGTTTTGATGATATAACAACATTATCTGGTGATGGTTGGAGCCAAATAAATGTTAGTACAGTTCTTCCAGGAGGAACAGATTGGTATCAAGGGAATGATGCCGTTTTTCCATCAAACTCAGGTGCTACTACTGCATATATTGCCGCTAACTTTAATAATACAGGTGATGGTGCTGGCTTAGAAACCATTAGCAATTGGTTAATAACTCCAGTGGTTACTGTGCAAAATGGCGATGCTATTACTTTTTATACGCGTACAACTACAGCCAGTACTTTTCCTGACAGACTTCAAGTAAGGCTCAGTGATACTGGAGCGTCATCAACAGATCCAACAACAGATACTGATGTAGGTTCTTATACAAATTTACTATTGGATATTAATCCAACCCTTGTAACTGGAGTTTTTCCAGACGTTTGGACACAGCAAGTTATAAATGTTTCTGGTTTATCTGGTGCTACAGATGTTAGGATTGCTTTTAGATATTTTGTGACTGACGGTGGACCAACGGGAGCAAATTCAGATTATATTGGAATAGACGATGTTGTAGTAACATCTACTTTAAGTACTAATGACTTTGAAAAAAACCAATTAAGCCATTTTTATAATAAAAGCTCTGGTAGGTTACTATTAGAGTCATCTGATTTAACACTTAACTCGATAGAGATTTTTAATAATTTAGGGCAAAATGTATTTAGCAAGTCATTGTCTAATTTTAAAGAAGAGGTAAGTTTACTCTCACTGAGTGATGGAGTTTATATTGCAAAAGTAAAAGTAGGTGATGGGGAAAAAACCATAAAATTACTTAAACAATAAGTTTCTTTAAACAGTATTATAAAAACTGCTCCTGAAATTTCAGGAGCAGTTTTTATATTTAAGTTTTGTTTGCCAATTGACCGCAAGCAGCATCTATATCTTTTCCTCTGGAGCGTCTCACTGTTACAGTGATATTATTGGCTTCTAACATAGAGGTATACATATCAATGGCTTCTGAGCTAGCTTGTTGAAACTCGCCATCATCAATTGGGTTGTACTCAATTAAATTGACTTTGCTTGGTGCAAATTTGCAAAATTGTATCAACGCTTCAACATCTTTCTTTTTATCATTTATACCATCCCAAACCACATATTCGTAGGTAATTCTATTTTTCGTTTTCTTGTACCAATATTCAAGTGCTTCCCTTAAATCACTTAAAGGAAATGTTGCATTAAATGGCATAATTGAAGTTCTCACTTCATCTATCGCAGAGTGCAATGATACTGCTAGCTTAAATCTCACGCCATCATCAGCCATTTTTTTAATCATTTTTGGAACTCCAGATGTTGAAACCACAATACGCTTTGGCGACATTGCTAACCCTTCAGGAGAGGTAATTTTGTCAATGGCCTTAATGACATTGTTGTAATTCATTAAAGGCTCTCCCATTCCCATAAAAACGATGTTAGACAGTGGCCTGTTAAAATACAATCTACTTTCTTTGTCAATGGCTACAACCTGGTCGTAAATTTCATCAGGATTTAAATTACGCATACGTTTTAATCTAGCAGTTGCACAAAACTTGCAATCTAAGCTACAGCCTACTTGAGAAGATACACAGGCTGTGGTTCTAGATTTTGTTGGTATTAAAACGGACTCAACTATAAGTCCATCATGAAGTCTAACCGCATTTTTTACAGTTCCATCAGAACTGCGCTGTAATGTATCTACTTTTATATGGTTGATTACAAAATGATTTTCGAGCATCGTACGAGTAGCCAAGGAAATATTGGTCATGTCTTCAAATTTATGAGCCGATTTTTGCCATAACCATTCATAGACCTGATCGCCTCTAAAGGCCTTATCTCCTTGTTTAACAAAAAACGCTCTTAGTTGCTCTTTTGTTAATGCTCGAATATCTTTTTTTTGAGTTGACATTAAAGTGATAAAAAAGCCTCGAAAAATCGAGGCTTATGTTTATATAATTAACATGGCATCGCCATAACTGTAAAACTTATAGCCTTCTTTTATAGCTTCGTCATAAGCTTTTTTAATAAAGTCGTGTCCTGCAAATGCTGAGGCCATCATTAACAAGGTTGACTTTGGTGTATGAAAATTAGTGATCATACAATTGGCAATACTAAAATCGTAAGGTGGAAAAATAAACTTGTTAGTCCAACCATCAAATTCATTTAACGTTCCGCTTGAAGATACTGAACTTTCAATAGTTCTCATGGCTGTAGTACCAACGGCACAAATACGTTTTTTATTTTTTAAAGCAGTATTAATAGTATCTGCAGCTAGTTTATTAATTGAAATTTCTTCGCTATCCATTTTGTGTTTTGATAAATCTTCAACCTCAACAGGATTAAAGGTGCCTAAGCCAACATGCAATGTTACTTCAGCAAAATTAACACCTTTAATTTCAAGGCGTTTCAATAAATGTTTTGAAAAATGTAGGCCTGCTGTTGGAGCTGCTACTGCACCTTCATTTTTTGCAAAAATAGTTTGATAACGCTCTTCATCTTCTGGCTCTACTGCTCTTTTTATGTATTTTGGTAAAGGCGTTTCTCCAAGTTCTGTAAGTTTTTTTCTGAATTCATGATAAGAGCCATCATACAAAAACCGTAATGTTCTACCTCTTGATGTGGTGTTATCTATCACTTCGGCAACTAGAGTGTCATCATCACCAAAGTATAATTTGTTTCCAATTCTAATTTTACGAGCAGGATCAACCAACACATCCCAAAGACGTTGCTCTGCATTAAGCTCTCTTAATAAAAACACTTCAATACGTGCACCTGTTTTTTCTTTATTACCATAAAGTCGTGCTGGAAAAACTTTAGTATTATTTAAAATTAGCACATCATCTTCATCAAAATAGTCAATAAGATCTTTAAAATACTTGTGCTCTATGGTTTGGTTTTTTCTGTCCAAAACCATTAATCTTGCTTCATCTCTGTGTTCTGATGGATATTCTGCAAGTAATTCGTCTGGTAAATCAAAGTGAAAGTGAGATAATTTCATTTGTTTTGTTTGGTGTTATTTTTTACAAAGTTGCAAATATACAACCTCAGGATAGGCGTTGTCAAGTAAATTGAAGGTTATTTTAAATTTCTTTGATTTTAAATCCTATTTGTGATAAATCTCTCCAAAAATCTGGGTAAGATTTTGATACTACATCAGCTTCATTAATAGTTAAATTGGTTTTTAAACTTAAAGGTGCAAATGCCATAGCCATTCTGTGGTCTTTGTAAGTTTCAACAGTTATATTATCATTGAGCTTTTGTGCATTATTTATGGTTAAACTATCCTCTGATATAGAAACTGGAGTTCCAAATTTTTCTATTTCAATTTTTAATGCCATTAACCTATCTGTTTCTTTTATTTTTAAAGTGTGCAGTCCTTCTAGATGGCAATTGATGCCTAAACCTAAGCAAGTGACTGCAATCGTTTGAGCTATATCTGGAGCGTTTTTTAGTTGGAAGTTTACAGTTGACAGTTTACAGTCTACGGTTTTTAACAATGTTATGCTATTGTTTAAAAATGTGGTTTCAACACCAAAATCTTTATAGATATCTGCTAAAACCGAATCGCCTTGCAATGATTCATTTTTGTAAGATGATAAGGTTATTTCTGTTCCAATCTCACTTAAAGCAACAATGCTATAAAAGTATGACGCTGAAGACCAATCTGATTCAACTGTTAAAGTTATTGGAGAAATTCCGCTTTTGGCATGTTCTACTACAATCGTATTGCTTTCAAACTTTGTTTTTACACCCAATTGATTGAGTAAACTAAGTGTCATTTTTATATATGGAATGGAGGTTATTTCACCTTCAAGTATTAACTCTAATCCATTTTTTAAACTAGGTGCAATAAGCAATAGCGCTGAAATATACTGACTACTCACATTGGCTTTTATGGTTACTTTATGTTTTGTGATTGTTTTTCCATGTATTAGTAATGGAGGAAATCCTTCAATTTTTTTATACTTGATGTCTGCTCCTAACTGTCTTAAAGCATCAACTAAAACTTTTATAGGACGTTCCTGCATTCTTGATGATCCTGTTAAAGTAACTTCTCTCCCTTCTTGTGTTGACAAAAAAGCGGTTAAAAAGCGCATTGCTGTTCCAGCGTGGTGTATATCTATAGTATTAGAGTCTGAACTTAATGCTTTTTGCATTAGTACAGCATCGTCTGCATTTGATATGTTCTGAATACCGATAGTAGGAAACAATGCCTGCAATAACAATAGCCTATTGGATTCGCTTTTTGAACCAGTTATTACTATTGGCGATTGACGATTTTTGATTGACGATTTTTGAAGATTTAAAATCATTAAACTATTTCAGCTTTTTGTTGTTATGATGCCTATCGTGATCTCTTTTTGTTTTTGCCTCTAGTTTTTTATTAAATGCTTCTTCCAAATTCACTCCTGTTTGATTAGCTAAGCATAGTACTACAAACATTACATCTGCTAGCTCTTCACCAAGGTCTTTGGTTTTGTCACTTTCTTTTTCGCTCTGTTCTCCATAGCGACGTGCAATAATTCTAGCAACCTCTCCAACTTCTTCAGTAAGTTGTGCCATATTTGTAAGTTCATTAAAATAACGTACTCCATGAGCTTTTATCCAATTGTCTACATCTTTTTGAGCGTTTTTGATATTCATTTTTCTAAAAATTTGTTCTTAATTTTCAAAAATAGTAAAATGATTAAGCATGGAATAATAATGTACTTTAATTCGCTAAAAATTACTCTTATTCCTCGTTCCGAAAAAAAACGCTCTATTCCAATTGGCGAAACCACTATGTCTCGAAATGGAAAAAAATATCTCTCATTGTGAAACGGAACAAAAAAACCAACACCTCTTCCTCCAGATGTCATAGCATCTAAAATACCATGAGAAATGGTTGATAAGAAAATTACAATCCACCAAATTAGTTTATTAAGTTTCCCGAAGATTAGCATTAATAAGGTTGCCCATAAAACTGCAAAAAGAACAGAATGTGTAAAACCACGATGCCCAAAAGGTGCTTCGTAAGGAATGCCAAAATTAAAAGCCAAAACATCAATATCTGGAAGTATTGTAGATATTATTGCAAAAAGCAAAAGTAATTTTGAATTGTTATTGGAGATGACTTTTGATAACGTAAATCCAACCACAGCATGTCCAAAAGCTGAAGCCATTATTCTTTGTTTTTGGTATCAATAATTATGGTTACAGGACCATCATTAATTAACTGAACCTTCATGTCTGCACCGAACTCTCCTGTTTGCACAGTTTTACCAAGGTTTATTTCCAATTGCTTTACAAAAGCTTTGTAAAGTGGAATTGCAATTTCAGGTTTTGCAGCTTTTATATAGCTAGGTCTATTTCCTTTTTTGGTATTGGCATGAAGAGTAAACTGGCTTACCACAATAACATCACCTTTAATTTCTAAAATGGATTTGTTCATCACGTCATTTTCATCTCCAAAAATGCGAAGATTTGCTATTTTATTACATAACCAATTGATGTCTTCCTGAGCATCTTCATCAACAATACCAAGTAATACTAGCAATCCATTTTTAATGTTTGCTACCACATCGTTATTAATTGTTACGTTTGCTTCTAAAACCCTTTGAATAACTACTTTCATTCTTCTTTTTCAAAATTATCGGTTCTGTAATGCTCATCTTCGCCCTCTAAAATCTGTAAATAACTTCTATATCTAGAATAAGCAATCTCATCATTGTCCAAGGCTTCTTTTACCGCACATTGAGGTTCGTGAATATGTAAACAATTATTAAACTTACAGTGTTGTTTTAGAGCAAAAAATTCTGGGAAATAATCACCAACTTCTTCTTTTTCCATATCTACAATACCAAAGCCTTTAATGCCTGGAGTGTCTATTATTTTGGCACCAAAACTAAGATCAAACATTTCGGCAAATGTGGTAGTGTGTTGTCCTTGTTGGTGTTGCTCTGAAATTTCTTTGGTTTTTAAATCCAACTCAGGCTCAATAGTATTGATTAATGTAGATTTTCCAACACCAGAATGACCTGTAAAAATACTTGTTTTACCAACCATTAATTGCTTTACTTTATCAATATTTTTTCCTGTTTTTGCAGAAATACCAATACATTCATAACCGATTTTTCTATATAAAGCAGCAAGATATTTTACTTCTAGCAAGGTATCATCATCATAAGTATCTATTTTATTGAACAGCAAAATGGTTTTAATGGAATAGGCTTCAGCAGATACCAAAAACCGATCTATAAAACTTGTAAATGTTGGAGGATTATTAATGGTTACAAGTAAAAAAACCTGATCAACATTACTTGCAATAATATGTGTCTGTTTTGAAAGATTTACCGATTTTCTTATCACATAATTTTTACGTTCTTGAATGCGATGTATAATTCCTGTTACCTCATCGTTTTTGGTTTCCAGTTCAAATTCTACTACATCACCTACAGCAATTGGGTTGGTGCTTTTAATATCTTTAATTCGAAACCTACCTTTAATTCTGCATTCATACACTTTTCCGTTAAGGGTTTTAACGGTGTACCAACTTCCTGTAGATTTATAAACGAGTCCTGTCATTTACGATTTGTATAAATGCAAATTAACAACTTAATATAAAGAAAATCTTATCTTCGCAATTAAAATTTTAATACTTAAAACATGAGAAAACTAATATTTTCAGCAATTCTATTTTTAATTTTAACTTTAGATATTAACGCTCAAGTGGAGTACAAAGTCATCACAAGTGTAGAATCAATAGTTCCAGCAGGTTTAGGACGATCAAGAATTATTTCTTCTGAAGAGGAAAGAGATTATAAAGAGTTTACATCAGAGCAAACAGAAGACGACAATACTAGAAACAAATCTAAAAGAAGTGATATTCGTGTTAAAGATTTTGAGGAAACCAAACTTCTAAACTTTTACAATTTAGGAGGTATTCGATTTCAAAATATTGCTGCAAACGATGCTATGATATCATCTAAAATAAATGCCATGATTAACGAAGGTTGGGAATTGGCCTTTGTAACCAGTGCTGTGGAAAGCGATAGTGGCAAAGACGACGGAAATGGAATTTTTATAACACGCTATATTTTTAAACAATAAAAAAAGCGCCAAAAGGCGCTTTTTTTATTGTTTAAAAATTTTTTCTTGATGATTAATAGATTCTTGGTGAATGGCTTTAAACATTCTAAGTACAAACTCTTCGCTTAAATTGTTTTCTTCACCTTCTAAGATCATTTTTCCTAAAATTTCATTCCAACGTTTACTTTGTAAAACTGCTACATTATTGGCTTTTTTAAGTGCTCCAATGGCATCAGATACTTTCATGCGTTTTCCCAATACTTCTATCAATTGATGGTCTATAACATCAATCTGTGTTCTAAGTGTATTTATTTTATTGCTGTACTCAGCTTCAGCAGAAGTTTCTTTTCTGATTTTTAAATCTTCCATGATTTTCACTAAAGCTTTTGGAGTAATTTGCTGAGCAGCATCAGACCAAGCATTGTCAGGATCATGATGCGTTTCTACCATAAGTCCATCAAAGTTTAGGTCAAGTGCTGTTTGACATAAATCGAAAATAATATCACGACGTCCTGCAATATGTGAAGGATCCAATATCAATGGTAAATCTGGAAAACGGTTTTGTAAATCGATAGGTAATTGCCATTCTGGGTTGTTACGATATCTTGTTTTCTCGTAAGCCGAAAACCCTCTGTGAATAACACCAAGGTTTTTAATATCTGCAGTATAAAAACGTTCAACCGCTCCTAACCACAATGATAAATCTGGATTTACTGGATTTTTAATAAGCACTGGTTTATCTGTTCCTTTTAAAGCTTCAGCTATTTCTTGAACAATAAAAGGACTCACTGTTGTACGTGCTCCAATCCATAAAATATCGACATCATGTTGCAAAGCCAAATCTACATGGTTGGCATTTGCAACTTCAGTAGTGATAAGCATTCCTGTTTCTTTTTTAGCCTTCTGCAGCCATTTTAAACCTAAAGCGCCAACACCCTCAAAATTTCCTGGACGTGTTCTTGGTTTCCAAATACCTGCTCTTAGAACTGTTGCATCAGTATCTTTAAGTTGATGTGCTATTTGTAATACTTGTTCTTCGGTTTCTGCACTACATGGTCCAGCGATTACTAAAGGATGATTTAATCCAAAATTGTCTAACCATGTTCTTAATTCTTTCTTGTTTTCCATATCTCTCTTTTTTAAGCGATTCCTTTTAAAATTTCTTTTATGTGATTGGTGTCTTTCATTTCTTTATAGATGGCTTCAAAGTCATCTTGTTCCATAAATTCTTTAAATTGTTTTAGATTACTGATGTATTCTTCCAATGTTTTAATAACGTTGGTTTTGTTCTGCTGAAAAATTGGTGTCCACATCTCTGGCGAGCTTTTTGCCAAACGTACTGTTGATTCAAATCCACTGCCAGCCATATCAAAAATATCACGCTCGTTTTTTTCCTTTTCAATAACTGTTTTACCTAGCATGAATGAACTTATATGCGATAAATGTGACATATACGCTATATGTTTATCGTGTGCTTTTGGTTTCATATAACGAACACGCATGCCTATTTCACTAAACAACTTCAATGCTTTTTCTTGAAGTTTAAAAGCAGTATCTTCTACTTCACAAATGATATTGGTTTTGCCTTTATACAAGTTTTGGATAGCTGCTGAAGGTCCTGAAAACTCTGTTCCTGCTATGGGATGCATCGCAAGGAAATTTCTGCGTTTCGGATGATTTTTTACAGCATCGCAAATATCTTCTTTGGTTGAACCAACATCAATAACCAAAGTGCTATCTGAAATATTATCCAGTATTTCAGGCAAAAGCGTAACAGTTGCATTAACTGGAATTGCAACAATAACTAAGTCTGCATGCTTTAAATCATCCAGAGTTGCTGTTGTATCAATTATGCTTAAGGATAGTGCTTCATTAAGATGCGCTTCGTTATGGTCAATTCCGAAAATTTTAGTTTCAGGATGCAAACGTTTTATATCCAAAGCAAAACTTCCTCCTATGAGTCCAACTCCTATTATGTAAATTTTTTCCATCATATTCTTGAAATTGCTTCTTCTAAATCTTCAGTGGTTGCACATAACGAAAACCTAACATAACCTTCTCCATTACTGCCAAAAATGGTTCCTGGAGCTATAAAAATGTGATTGTTTTTTAAAACGGTTTCTATAAATTCTTCCGACTTTAAATATGGAGGCAACTTTGCCCAAACAAAAAGCCCTGTTGCTTTTTTGTCGTATCTACAGTTTAATGCATCTGCTAGTTTCCATATTAATACTCGTCGCTGTTCGTAAACATTATTTAAACTTAAGTACCATAGTTTTGAGCATTTCAGAGCTTCAATAGCTCCCTTTTGAATGCCATAAAACATCCCAGAATCCATATTGCTTTTTACTTTTAGAATAGCATTTAGGTGCTCGTTATTACCTAAAACCATTCCAACTCGCCAACCAGCCATATTAAATGTTTTACTTAAGGAGTTTAGTTCCAAACACACATCTTTTGCACCATGAGCACTTAAAATACTACGAGGCGAATCGTTGAGAATAAAACTGTAAGGATTGTCATTAACAACTAAAATGTTATGATGTTTTGCAAAAGCAACCAGTTGATTAAAAAACGCATGTGATGCTGTTGCTCCAGTCGGCATATGTGGATAACTTATCCACATGAGTTTTACTTTACTCAAATCCTTTTTCTCTAAAGCTTCTAAATCTGGCAACCAGTTATTTTTTTCTTTTAAATCGTAAAAAATAGGTTTCGCTTCCAGCAATTTGGTAACTGCTTGATAAGTTGGGTAACCTGGATTTGGAATCAGGACTTCATCTCCAGGATTTAAAAAAGCCATAGAAATATGCATGATGCCTTCCTTACTTCCCATTAAAGGCAGTACTTCAGTTGAAGGACTCAGATTCACCTGATAGTGCTCTTTATAAAACCCAACAATAGCTTCTCTTAATTCTGGAAGTCCTTGATAGCTTTGGTATTTATGAGCGTTTTCGTCAGTTAAGCTTTCAGTTAATGCTGAAATAACTTTATGAGGTGGCTGTAAATCTGGACTGCCAATACCCAAATTTATAATTGGTTTTCCGCTTGCCTTAAGCAATGCCACTTCTCTTAATTTTTTAGAGAAGTAGTATTCTTCAACGCTATGTAATCTGTTAGCTACTTGTATCATAACTTGGCGTTTTTATATTCTCCTAACACTTTAAAATTGTGAGCCATTATGTTTATTATAGATTTTGCCTTTTTAAAATCGTCATAACTTTCAAAAGTTACATCAACAAAAAAGGCATATTTCCAAGGTGTTTCAATTTTTGGTAAGGACTGTATTTTAGTTAGGTTCAATTTACAATCACTCATCACATTAAGTAAAGCAGCAAGGCTTCCTCGTTTATGGTCAACATCAAATTTTATTGAGGCTTTATTAATTTCATGTTCAGGAATTTCGTGATTTTCACGTTTTACAATTACAAATCGTGTTTCGTTATGTTTGATGGTTTGTATGCTTGGTGCTAAAATTTCAAGATGAAACAATTCGGCAGCCAAGGCACTTGCAATTGCAGCAATTCCTTTAATTTGATGCTTTTGAATACGCTCAGCAACCTCAGCAGTATCTTTGTCCTCTACTAATTTGATATGTGGATGTTTTTTAAAAAACTCTTTACACTGCAACAATGCCATTGGATGCGAATACACTTCTTTAATATCGTTTATCGTTTGATTTGGTAAGGCCATTAAGTTATGCTGTATGTCTAAATAATGCTCTCCAAC
>JAGQYS010000004.1:26976-27177 GCA_020435965.1 Flavobacteriaceae bacterium
CAATAGAATTTTCAATAGCCATAATAACAGCATCTGTTTCTTTTTGAATAAGGCTATCAACAGCTCGATCAAATGATAGACATTCTAAAACATGTGTCTCTTTATCAAAATAATTTTGTGACACAATATGATGGAATGATCCTTTAACTCCTTGTATGGCTACAGATTTAATCATAATTCAAAAAAAAAGTCTCGATTTTT
>JAGQYS010000078.1:0-7099 GCA_020435965.1 Flavobacteriaceae bacterium
CTGGTTCGAGCCCAGTCTGAGGAGCAAAAAAAGCCTGATAATTTTATCAGGCTTTTTTGTTTGTATTAACCTTTTTATCAATTGTACTTTTTCCTCAACTCTTCCAACATCACTTGCGTCATTGCATCTAAATCAAAATTGTGTTGCCAATTCCAATCTTTTCGTGCAACAGAATCGTCAATAGATGATGGCCAACTATCAGCAATGGCTTGTCTAAAATCTGGTTTGTAGGAA
This sequence comes from Flavobacteriaceae bacterium, assembly GCA_020435965.1. Lineage (GTDB taxonomy): Bacteria > Bacteroidota > Bacteroidia > Flavobacteriales > Flavobacteriaceae > CAJQLB01. The sequence goes on from JAGQYS010000078.1 coordinate 235, forward strand.
ATTTCAAAATCTGGGATATGCTGCTTTATACTTTCAAAGATTTCTTTTGGTGTAAATGAAATAGCAGAGAGATTATAAGATGATCTAATAGTTAGGTTGTCTCCTGGTGCTTCCATCAAATCTATGGTTGCTTTTATGGCATCGTCCATAAACATCATAGGTAAGCTTGTGTTTTCAGATAGAAAACATTCATATTTGCCAGTTTTAATAGCCTCATGATAAATTTCAACAGCATAATCTGTTGTGCCACCTCCAGGCATGGCCTTATAACTTATAATGCCTGGGTAACGAATACTCCTAACATCAACACCATATTTTTCATAATAGTATTCGCACCAACGCTCACCAACTTGTTTAGTAATACCGTATACTGTAGTTGGTTCGCAAATTGTATGCTGAGGCGTATTGTCTCTTGGTGTTGTTGGTCCAAATACAGCAATGCTACTTGGCCAATATACTTTTTTAATGGTGCCACCTTTCGCTAAGTTCAAAACATGAAAAAGCGAATTCATATTAAGATCCCAAGCTTCCATAGGATATTTTTCGCCTGTAGCACTCAAAAGTGCAGCCATTAGATATACTGTATCTATGTTATAGTTAATGCAGCAATCTTTTATGGCATTAAAATTTTTGGCATCAATAATTTCAAAAGGGCCAGAGTTGACTAAATCTAAATTTCTAGTGTTAATATCGCTAGCAATAACGTTCTCTACGCCATATGTTTCCCTTAGCTTGGAGGTGAGTTCCGTGCCTATTTGTCCACAGGCACCAATGATTAATATTTTAGAAGGCATAAGTATATTTAAAGTATTCTCAAAAATATGAAGAATTTATATGTTCAAAAATTAAAATTTTCAAAAAAATCAAGGTTTAAGTAAAAAGTTGACAATCTATATTTTAAGATTATACTATGATATCAAAATAATAGTTTAAGTATATTTACAGCAAACAAAAGACTTTATGAGAATTGGATTATTCCTTTTTAATGTGTGTTTTCTTCTACTTGTGAATTGTGGAGATGATAAACCATCTTCAGAGATCAACGTTGAAGAAAACACAAGTCAGCAACCCATTATTACAGCCAAAGCAATTGAAGGGTTTAAATATACAGATTATGTATTGAGCTCAAGAGGTGAACAGGCAATTGCTGATTGGGAAAAATACCAAGAATTAGCCATACAAATCGATTATCTTAAAAGAGCAGATTTGTCATTTTTTAATGGAGATATTGAACTTTTAAAGAAATTTATTGAAGAATTTAAAGCACAAACTCCTAGCTTACTCAAAACAAACCCTATCATATCGAGAACTGTAATTATTGAAACTACACTTTTAAGATTGAACGAAAATTTAACGCTCGATAATATTGATAACCAGCTAAAGCTTGAAAGTGTAAAAGAAGTTTTAATCGCATTTTCTAATCTTAATTATCAAATTAATAAGAAGTTAGAACGCGATTTATATGAGAAAATAGAGTCCGAATTCTAGAGCTCTATTTGTCTTAAAGTTTTGTTAAGTTGTAACATTTATCTGTTTTTCAGGTCTTATAACTAACTACGTTTAATTCGAATTAACTAAAACCAAATTATGGCACGAGCATATTCAAAATATAATTGTTTTCTAAAATGATTAATAGCGAATTGCATGTGACCATAATAAATCAAACAATTGAAAACACATGAAAACCAATCTTAGTCGCGTTCTAGCGATATCAGGTTTGGCTTTCTTTACTGTATTAGGATGTAAGGAAGAAGCCAAGAAAGACACTGCTATGGCAGAAGAGAAAATTCCAGGTATTATTTTGGAAAACATGGACACCAACGTTAGTCCAAAAGAAGATTTTTACAAGTATGTTAACGGAAAATGGTTAGAAACCAATACCATTCCAGACGATGAAACCCGTTGGGGAGGATTTGGTGTATTGCGTAAATCTACAAGAAAAGATGTGTTGGAAATATTAAATACATCTAAAGAGTTAGGCACCTACAAGGAAGGCTCTGACCAGCAAAAAGCATTATTAATTTTTGAGTCTGAGTTAGATACCGTTGGACGTAACGAAGCAGGCATTAAGCCATTACAACCATTATTAGATAAAATAGACGGTATTAAAAACCTTAATGATATGCAAACCGTGTATGCTTCTACATTAGGAGTAGGAGCACCATTTGCAGGGATAGGTTCTAATCCAGGGCTTAACGACAGTAGCATCAACATGGCTTGGTTATTTCCGGCTGGTTTAGGTTTACAGCGCGATTATTACTTAGACCAAGATGAAAAGACTAAAGAAATTAGAGGTCAGTATGTAGATCATGTTGCGAGAATGCTTCAATTCATTAACTATTCTGAAGCTGATGCTAAAGCTGCTGCTGAAAAAATCCTTGCCATGGAAACACAACTCGCAGAGCCTCGTTTAGATAAAGTGGCAAGTAGAGATATTAGAAATTTCAACAACCCAAAATCAGTTGCGGAGTTACAAGAAATGGCACCTTCTATAAACTGGCAAAAGTTTATGGATGATATGGGAATTGAAAAGAAAGTAGACACTTTATTAGTGATGCAGCCAAAGTACATGAAAGCTATGGATGCATTCTTAAAGTCTACACCAATTGAAGATATTAAAATCTTAATGGATTGGAGTACTCTAAATGGTGCTTCAGGTTTTTTGACTACTGAAATCGAAAAAGCCAATTGGGAATTCTACGGTAAAACTTTAAATGGTTCTAAAGCTATGCGTCCAGCAGATGAACGCGCACTTGGTACTGTGGATGGTAGCGTTGGTGAAGCTGTCGGTCAGCTTTATGTACAGGCTAAGTTTCCACCAGAAGCAAAGGAGAAAGCTGAAAAAATGATAAAAAATGTTATTAAGGCTTTTCAAAATAGAATTACCAATTTAGATTGGATGAGTGAGGAAACTAAAAAGAAAGCGATAGAAAAACTAGATAAATTTACTGTTAAAATTGCTTATCCTGATGAATGGGAAGACTATTCAGCCTTACAAGTAAAAGAAGGTAATTCTTATGCAGAAAACATGTTGGCTGTAGGTGAGTGGTCTCAAAAGAAAAGTTTGAGTGAAATTAATGAACCAGTAGACAAAACAGAATGGGGAATGCCTCCACAAATGGTTAATGCATATTTCAATCCTTTAAATAATGAAATTGTATTTCCTGCAGCAATTTTACAACCACCTTTCTATAATTATACTGCAGATGAAGCTGTAAATTATGGTGGAATAGGTGCAGTTATCGGTCATGAAATATCACATGCGTTTGACGATTCTGGTGCTCGTTTTGACGCTGATGGTAATGTAAATAATTGGTGGACACCAGAGGATTTAGCAGAATTTGAAAAAAGAGGAAAAGCTTTAGCAGATCAATATTCTGCAATAGAGGTTTTAGATAGCGTTTATGTTAACGGTCCTTTTACTTTAGGTGAGAATATCGGTGATTTAGGTGGTGTTCTAGGTGCTTATGATGGTTTGCAATTATACTTTGAAGAAAACGGAAGACCAGACAAAATAGATGGATTTACACCAGAGCAACGTTTCTTTATGTCTTGGGCAACTGTATGGAGAACTCTTATTAGAGACGAAGCCTTAAGAACACAAATTAACACAGATCCACATTCGCCAGGTCATATTAGAGCAACACAGCCTTTAAAAAATATTGATGCATTTTACGAAGCATTCGATATTAAGGAAGGCGATGCTATGTATTTACCACCAGAAGAGCGTGTAAGAATTTGGTAAACTCAGAGATTAAAAAAAACAAAAAGCTGCCAAATTGGGCAGCTTTTTTTTATGCAATATTCTTAAAAGAATTTAATTCTTTTTATTTGCCGCAGCAGCTTGTTGTGCTTTTTGACTTTCCAATCCTTGTCTGCTAACTTTTGCAAGATTAAAATTAGAATCAATAGCCAAGGCATCATTCATAAGCTTAATGGCAGCATCAACGTTTGCTGTTCTGTTTTCGGTAAACGTTAATAAACCTTTTAAGCATAAAAGTGCAGCCTTCATAGATGTTTCATAAGGTTGCTGAGTTTCGTAAAACGCACGTTTCATGTCATCTTTTACGTTGGCTAAACCATATTCAATATTAGATTTTGCACCAGCTAAATCATTTACTTGAATTTTCATGTCGGCCATTTCGTAAGCTAAATACACATTAGGTTCTCTTTTAAATAAAACCTCGTAATGCTCTAAAGCCAATTTTGGCTGATTTAGATTTTTAAGAGCCAAAGCTTTTACTTCCACATTCATATCGGAGTCAGAAGCATTTTTTTCTACACCAATAGTGTTAAGGGCCTGCAAATATTTACCTTCAGAAAGGTATAGATATGCCAAGGTGTCTTTTCTTGCTACTGAAGGCTCTAATATGTTGAGGTGTGTTAAGGCGTTAATGATACCTTGTACATCACCTTGCTTTTTCATCTCCTTGTAATAAGCCTCGTAGTGTGCTTTTAAATCTGCATTTGTCTGGGCAAAAACACTTACCGAGAAAAGCATAACAACTGCAATTGTAATCTGTTTCATGTTATAAAAATTTTGAAGGCTAAAACTATAAAAATTTCAGAAGATAGCTCTTAATAAACTATTAATTTCTATAGTGCCTGTTTAAAACTGTAATTCAAAAGCTGTTCCAGTTTTGTACTTTCAATAATTTTTCCTTTACTTTTTTCTGAAGTGTTGAATTGTGGTAGATCTAATTGATGTTGTTTACAATAATTGGTATAGTAGCCCTTTTTAGTAGGATGATTAGGGTGGGCTGCATTGAAAGTCTCATTCCAAATGTTATTTCTAAGTATTAATGTTATAATATTAATACAATCTTCTTTGTGAATAAGATTTACAGGAGCCTCTGGATTTGAAAGGTTTGTTCTACCAGCTAGGTATTTGGCTGGGTGTCTTTGCGAATCAAACAAACCACCAAAGCGAATAATTGTAGTGTTAAAGTTGGTGTTTTCTTTAAGTATGTTTTCAATAGTAATAAGCTGCTTTCCGTTAAGAGATGTTGCATTTGGTGCAGAATTAGCAGTGATAATTGGGAAATGTGTTTCGTCTTCAAAAACAGAAGTAGAGCTAATGTAAATAACGTTTTTAATGGTTTGTGTTTCTATGGCATTAACCAAATGTTGTATTTCAACCACATGATTTTTATCGGGATTTTTTCTTAAACCTGGAGGAATATTTATGATAACTGTTTCACTTCCCTTTAAAAAATCGGTATACTCTCCTACAATCCCATCTTCGTTTAATTGAATGTGGAAAGCTTCAATATTGGCATCACTAATTGTTTTTAGTTTCTCTTCTGAGGTAGAAGAGCCTTTTACTTTGTAGCCTTTATCTACAAGATTTTTTGCAAGCGGAAAACCTAGCCAACCACAACCAATAATGCTAATTTGTTTCTTCAAAACTTGATAAAATATTTAAGCTAAAAATACGTAACAATTGCTTAGGAAATTTTTCATTTTGCTAACCAATTAATTTTCAGTAACTTTAAATAAACACTAAAATTAAATGTTATGGGAATAAAAAGTTTTCAGGGTGCGCGTAAGCAACAGCAAAATACGGCACCAGCACCAGCGCTTAAGGTAAGGGATTACATGACTACCAATCTTATAACGTTTAAACCAGACCAAACGGTGCAAGAAGTGGTAGAGTCTTTGATAAAGTATAAGATTTCTGGTGGCCCAGTAGTTAATGACAGGCAAGAATTAGTTGGTATTATCTCTGAAGGGGATTGCCTTAAGCAACTGAGCGAAAGCCGTTATTATAATATGCCTTTAGAGCACGATAATGTAGAAAAGCGTATGGCCAAAGATGTTGAAACCATTGATGGTAACATGGATGTATTTGATGCTGCAAATAAGTTTTTGAACTCTAAACGCAGACGTTTTCCAATTGTTGAAAACGGTAAGTTGGTAGGTCAAATTAGCCAGAAAGATATTTTAAAAGCGGCTTTACAGCTTAAAGGTGAAAATTGGAATAGCGCTACAAAAGGTTAATCGTCTCGTTTTACCAAAGCATAATAATCTCCTTCTAAAGGGAGATAACCTTGATCATATACAAAATAGTATATAGCTCCTGCCTTTGTCGTATATATACTGGTAAAATAGTTAAAGTCGAACCCTTTCTCTATGAGTTTGGCTCTAGAGCATTTGGTCTTTTTATCTGGGTTGAGTGTCTCAAGGATTCTGTGGTTTTTTCTAAGTCGGTTGTTGGTGTTTCGTATTAGATTTTTAGAGTCTTTGTTAATACGATTATTATGTGCATTTCTGCAACTGTCGCTACAAAATTTTTTGTCAATGCGACCAATAATTCTATCTCCACATTCAGGACACTTTTTTTGCATAAGCTTGATTTTTGAACAATACAAATTACAAAATAATCAATTACAAACGTTTGTAAGCAAGTTGAAAGATTTTTCTTATAAGATTTTTCTGTAATTTCAAGTATTATTCTTTATTTTTGGAACGTTAAGATTTATAAGGGGAATCTTAATATAATCCATTGAACTCTTAAATTAATAGCTAACACAAAGCACCTCTGCTAGGAGGTGCTTTTTTATTTTAAGATTAAAAACGAATATTTTTAAAAGCTTGATGACATTTCATAACGGTTCCGATAGGTGTATATAAACCATTAATTGATTTTAATTATGAAACCACAAGTTTTAGAACCAGAAACAGAAAACATTACTATTGAATTAAATTACTCAGGGCATACAGAGCCATGTGGTGGGTTTATTGGTCACCCAAGTTATCCTTGTGAGCGTTGTGGTTTTTCTTATTACAGGCATAATGGGTGAGAAAAGTATTAAACATTATTTCTTAACCTGAAAATCCGCGAGGATTTTCAGAAGCGATGCCC
>JAGQYS010000078.1:7149-9450 GCA_020435965.1 Flavobacteriaceae bacterium
ATAGCCATTGTTGTAACCAGTTTTTATTTATTCAATTTTCGTTCATCAATTTTCCATAAGAAATATGCTACTAGAATTGTACATATGATTACAATTATGTCAACTATTTTTAGTTCAAAATTATCTCTTGGGTATATAATCTTGAAAAAATAACTTATTACTGCAATGGCGGTTATTACAAGAAATATGTTCGGTGTTTTTCTCAAAATTAGTTTAAGTTTAAATGTTGTTGTAACCAGTTTTTTATTCCACTTTCTCATAGTAATGATTCAAGTCGTAATTCAATATGATTTTAGGTTTTTCAAAAATCTTGTTGCTAAAATATGCGCTATGTACAGCTTTTCCGAATTCATATTCGTAAGTCCAGTCAATTTCGGTTGTCAGTATTCCGTAACTAACTTTATAAGTTCCATTTCCGTAATATCCGCTTGAAAATGTTCCGTCAGATTTTAAATTCAGCGTGTCCGCTTTGTGAGGCGATTCCATACAGCAAGGTTCATTTCCATAATTAGTATTTGCATAAATTCCGACAACACTATTTTTCGTCATAGGAATATCACATCGTAATATTAAAATTCCGATGATTAACATTATTCCGATTCCGAATATTATGCGTTCCATTTGTCAAATTGGTTACGCCCACTGTGTATGGCTCGTTGCGGAAAATCAGCTATGATTTTCCGCTGTAACCGAAAGATAGCAAATTATAATAAATTCCGATAAGGAATTCAGCCGCAATGAGCTATACACGATGTTAGCCAACGTTTTTAATCTTTCTTTTTTCTCTTTTTGATATAATTATTTGCCGTAAGAAATTCGCAATTCGGCATTATCAATTCCAAATCCTCTACGATTTTATGATTCTTGAAAATTGTCCAATTCCCATAAAGAGATACTTGCTTAAGATTTTTCAGATTCGCTAATTCTTTTGGTAATGATTTTATAAGGTTATAATCTAATTCTAAATATTCCAATTTCTGTAGAGTCAGAAGTTCAGGTGTTAGATTTTCAATGTAATTATATTCTAATACTGTTCCTTTTTTTCGGTCAAGGTGTAAATATCCGCCTCCAATATTTTTTGCCATTTTATGAGTGCTACTATCCAAATCTTTTTTCGGTCTCCAACCAAGTAGCAAAACACGAAGGTTTTTGAATTCCGATATCTTTTTAGGTATTTCCTTTAGATTTTGTCCACCCAAATCAAGTATTTCCACTTCGCTTGGATGCTCCAGAGCAATTTCCAATTCTGTAAATACTTTTAAATCTTTGAGGTTTTCTGTTTTCCATCGTTCATTCGTTTGAGAAAAACTCAAAGTTGGAATTATTTAAGAAATAAGATAAGACGATTCATTTCAAATGTTGGCTAACGGTTTTGTGTATGGCTTCGTTGCGGAAAGTTATGGAAAAACTTTCAATTATTCACAAAACTTTGTGAATTGCTGCGAATTTTCCGCTAGGGAAATTCAGCCGCAATGAGCTATACACCTTGTTGCACACAGTTTTTGTTTTCCGTTGTGATGCATTTTTTTTGCAATTTTCGGTTTTAAATTTCAATTTGGTTTAATATTTTTTCAGCCAACTTTGTTCTGAAATTCAATTCTGCATAGTTTTTCAAAAACGTTTTTTAAATTTTCGAACCATTTTCAGTTATTTTTTTCGTTTCGATAAGCAAAATTTCGCAATATTTTCAGCGCTTCATTTCCGCAAAGTTCATTTCCGTACATTTTAAGATAAATATTTTCACGTTTTTTAATTTCCGAACAGTTCTGTTGATTTTATTTTCAGATTTTCACGTTTTTAAATTCCGCGATTTTCAATTTCAAATTTCGATGTGTTTTTCAATCGAATTTTTATTTGAATATGCTCTGTCAAAATTGTGTGCAACTACGATATAAGCGTAGTTTTATTTATAAACTTAAATCTACAACAAAAGCCTACAATAACAAAGCATTATTCATTTACAAACGACTACAATTATTTACAAACGAAATTAAGCAGGTAACTACCGACTAAAATTTGTCAGTCATCTCATCTTTGCAGTGTTGAATCATTGAAGGTTCAATTGTATTAACTGTTTAACCTGTCTGCCGACATAGGCAGGCACATAAAATTTAGAACACATGAACACATTAAAAAACAAAGTACAGTTGATTGGTAATTTAGGGAAAGACCCAGAAATCATTAATCTTGAGTCTGGTAAAATGTTGGCAAAATTTTCTATTGCAACAAACGAAAGTTACAAAAATGCCAATGGCGAAAAAGTAACAGACACACAATGGCACCACGTCGTTGACCATTTGC
>JAGQYS010000079.1 GCA_020435965.1 Flavobacteriaceae bacterium
CTATAACTTCATTCAATGTTTTTCTTTCAAAATCGGCTGCACCTTGTACAGTTTTAATTACTGTGCTATAAAGATCATTTCTTCTTTGATAAGTACTTTCCACATTAGACCATGCAGTTTTAGCATTAGCTTCTAATTCTACAGATTTATTGTTAATGCCAACAGCCCATTGGTAGATACCAAATCCAATTACCGCAATAACAATTAAAGGGATTAACCATTTTTTCATAATTGATAAGTTTTAAAGTTGTGTTTTTATTTTAATAAGCTGTGCTTTTATACTTTCCAGCTTTTCAATGATTTCAAATTTTTCGAGTGATTGTTTTTTTTCTTCCTTTAGGTGAATTTTGGCTCCTTCAAGCGTAAATCCTCTTTCTTTTACTAGATGATAGATAAATTTAAGGTTTTTTATATCCTCTGGTGTAAATTTTCTGTTACCCTTAGCATTTTTTTTCGGCTTTAGTATATCAAATTCCTTTTCCCAAAAACGAATTAAAGAGGCATTCACCTTAAAAGCCTTGGCAACCTCACCAATGCCGTAATAGCGTTTTTCTGGTAAATCTATGTGCATATTAGTCGAGGGATTGGTTTTCTAAAGAAGCTTTTCTAAGCAACTCATTAAACTCTGAAGCAGATAAGTTGCCGTAGTAGAAGTTAATTGGATTTATACGCTCATCATCTTTAAAAACCTCATAATGTAAATGAGGTGCCTCGGAGCGTCCTGTGCTACCTACGTAACCAATTAAGTCTCCACGTTTTACACGCTGATTGACACGTACATTATACTTATACAAATGCGCATATAACGATACATATCCATAACCATGATCTATACGAATATGGTTACCATAACCAGATGCAGTGTTATCAGCACGTTTTACAATACCATTTCCAGTCGCATATACAGGGGTACCTCTAGGTGCTGTAAAATCCATTCCAAAATGAAATTTTCTAGCTTTTGTGAAAGGATCTGTTCTGTAGCCATAACCAGATGCCATACGTGTGAGATTCTCGTTTCTTACAGGTTGTATAGCGGGTATAGCCTCCAAAAATTTTTCTTTGTCTTTGGCGAGTTTAGCAATTTCATCTAAAGACTTAGATTGTACAACAATAGCTTTTTCTATAATATCTAAACGTTTATTGCTCTCTGCTATTAACTGAGAGTTGTCATAACCTTCAAATTTCTTGTATCTGTTTACACCACCAAAACCAGCACGTCTTTGTTCTTCGGGTATTGGGTTGGCTTCAAAATACAAACGGTAAATGGCATTGTCGCGTTCTTCAACATTTTCTAAAGCCGCAATAGCATCATCCATACGTTTATTAAGCAATTCGTATTGCAATTGCATGTTCTGCAATTCTCTAGCCAATTGACGCTCTTTTGGGGATTCTATGTACTGACCAGCAATAAAAACAAATAAAAAGGCAAAAAGAGCTGCAGCGACTAAAAAGACAAAAGCGTACTTAAAGGTAGTGCGCTTTTTTCGCGTTATCTTACGATAAGAAAGTGTCTCAGCATCATAATAATATTTTACCTTAGCCATGTTCTAATTTATACTATTTTTGCAGCAATTAAGCTAGCGAAATAGCTTAATTACATTAGTGTAACGACCAAACCTACAAAAATATTTTCATTACAAATTTAATAAAGTAATGAAATATATTTGCAGGAGGTTCTCTCTGACAAAAAAATATATTAAAAATTAACAGAGAAACGATAAAAAATTGTTTTGCATTTGCGACAATAATATAATAACAAGCTATAATTTCAGTATATGACGTCTCAAGAAATTCGTTCTAAGTTTTTAAACTTTTTTGAAGGAAAGAAACACCTTGTAGTTCCATCAGCACCAATGGTGCTTAAAAATGACCCAACATTGATGTTTGTAAATTCTGGAATGGCGCCTTTTAAAGAATTTTTTCTTGGCAATAGTGAGCCAAAAAACAGTAGAATAGCTGATACTCAAAAATGTTT
>JAGQYS010000080.1 GCA_020435965.1 Flavobacteriaceae bacterium
GTCATCAATTCTCACGATATGAATTCTGTTATGGAAATTGGCGAGAAGATTGTTTTCTTGAAAGATGGGCACAAAGAGTGGGAAGGCTCTAAAGACACTATCTTTAAAACCGAAAACGAAGCTGTTACCAACTTCGTTTATTCTTCGGAATTATTTAAAAAAGTTCGAAAAATGTACTTGGAAGAGAATCAGTAATTAATTTCTTCTTATATAAACCGTGTCTACTTTCAATTCTTCTTTTAACCATTTTTGCAATGCTTTTTCCCTAATTAAAACAATACTATCATTTAATTCGACTTTCCATCTAACACTGTCAATATCAATAGTATCAATATTGATAAAATCCTTAGACTCTAATGCTTTAGCATAACCAAAAAATTCTAAATCATTAAATCTAACTTTAGCATCACGAGATAGCGAACTAAATGATACTATATTTTTATTGGTATTCTTGGATTCGATACGTTTATTTAGATTAGTAATATTATCTTCCAAAACCTTAATCTGTTTCTGAAGTCCATCAATAATGTTGTCTTTTCGGTCTAAATCAACATAGGCTCTATCCAAGGATTGCATTAAGCGATCAGCACTCCTCGTTTTGTTAGCATTTATTATCAGATCAAAATCTTTAATATTAGAATACTTGTTTTTATCATTCTGCAAGGCTGAAATCATTTCGTCACTAACATCTCCATTAAAACTTAATCTTATAGTCTTTTTATCAGGATTTAAGTCATCTTTCCTTGGCTGGTACCACAAATTTGGATTAGGCTCTATTTCGTTTGCAATAAAATCCTTAAAGTCTCTATCATATCTAGTTTCCTTGAGCACTGTTAGGAACGTCCACATGGCAGGAATCATTACAATTATCGCTATTAAGGTGGCCATTCTTGAAATGAATTTACGCTTCTTAGAGTTGGCATATTTTAACATTGGGAAGCGTAGTAATTTTAGCACTAAAAAGGTTGCTAATGCTATAAAAATTGTATTAATACTAAAAAGGTACATGGCACCAAGAAAATATTCCCAATTACCTTGAGCTAAACCATAGCCAGCAGTACATAATGGTGGCATTAAGGCTGTTGCAATAGCAACACCAAAAATTACTGAAGCAATAGTTCCTTTTTTAGTACGAGCTATTATTAATGCCAAACCACCAAAAAAGGCTATAAGAACATCCCTAATATCTGGGCGAGTTCTACCCAGCAATTCAGATGTCTCTGTATTCAAAGGAAATAGTGCGAAGAATAAAAATGCAGTTAGTAAGCTCAATACTATCATAACTGCAAGGTTAATCATAGATTTTCTGAGCGTATCTATGTCATTGATAGCAATTGATAATCCAACACCTAAAATTGGTCCCATTAAAGGTGAGATTAACATGGCACCAATAACCACAGCTGTTGAGTTGGCGTTCAATCCCACAGAAGCCACCATGATGGAACATACCAAAATCCAAGCTGTTGCTCCTTTAAACGGTATATCGGCCTTAATCGCGGAAATCGTAGCATCTCTATCCGTATCGTCTCTAAAGTCTAAAAGCTCACTTAGAAAATTTGAGATACTTGCAAATAAACCTTGTGCATCTTTTTTTATGGCTTCCTTTTTTTCTTCAACGGCAGCCTCTTTATTCATTTCGTTCGTTATTCTGGAGTTCTCTTCCTCAGAAAAATTGAATTTATTTTCGTTACTCATATGTTAACCATATTCTTCTCCAAACTTGGCTTTTACGTTTTGGAGTACTTTTTTAATATCTTGTTCTTTTGCTTTAGGAAAGATAAGCAAAACTTCATCTTTATCTACAATGATGTAATCTTTTAATCCATCAACAACAACAATTTTATCTTTTTTAGATCGTATCATATTACCTGAAGCATCCTCAGCTAAAACTTTAGCATTAACAACAGCATTAGCATTAGTATCCTTATCTAGTTTGTCGTAAAGACTTCCCCAAGTGCCGAGATCGTTCCAATCAAATGTCGCCGGAATTACATAAACATTATTGCTCTTCTCCATTAAAGCGTAATCTACAGAGATATTTTCTGCATTTGAATAATTGTCTTTTATAAAGTCGTCTTCAAACTCAGTATTGTATACATTATAGCCACTTTCAAAAAGTTGATATAATTCTGGTTGATTTCTTTGAAACGCTGAAACTACAGATTTTACACTCCACATAAAAATTCCTGCATTCCAAAGAAAATTACCTTGCGCTAAAAATGATTTTGCTGTTTCGTAATTTGGTTTTTCTCTGAATTGATTTACAGGTTTTATTTCTTCTTCACTTCGACTACGCTCAGTGACCGTATCAAATTCAATATAACCGTAACCTGTATTTGGGAATGTTGGTGTAATTCCTAAGGTCATAAGTGCGTCATTAGATTCGCAATAATCAAAGGCTGTTTGAACGTTTTTTGAAAAAGCGTCTTCATCCTCAATCCAGTGGTCACTTGGTGCCACAATCATTACAGCATTTTCGTTTTCTTTTTTGATTTTCAACGATGCATATAAAATACATGGTGCTGTATTTCGCATGGCTGGCTCTAATACAACCTGACGCTTTGTAACACTTGGTAATTGCTCAAAAACCAAGTCATTATAACGCTTATTTGTAAGAATAAAAATGTTTTCTTCTGGTATGAGTTTAGCAAGACGGTTGAAGGTTTTTTGTATCAACGTATCTCCTGTTCCTAACATATCATGAAATTGCTTAGGAAAGTTTTGCGTACTTACTGGCCAAAATCGAGAGCCTACTCCACCTGCCATTAAAATGGCGTAATAATTTTTGTTTTTCATCAATCTAGTATTTCTACTTCTGCATTTGGATTAAACAAATATAATTTACCTGTTTTCACCTCAACACATTCTATTCGTTTTCTTCTTGTATTTCCTTTTTTAAATACTCTACCATTATAGAGTTTAAAAGTTTTGCCCAAAGGTACTTCAAAAACGTAGGTTTTATCTTCACCTTCGTCAAATTGCTTCAATGCTAAGGCGAGTTGCGTATCTGTGTCGCTAGACGCTTTAGGGTTTTTAAAGTGTTTAGCAAGGAAAGGTAATAACTCTAAAGGGAATACTTCTGGCCTTAAAAATGGTAACATTAAATGCTGAAAAGTTAGTTTCCACTCTTTACCATGCGGTTTTATAAATCGTCCAAATTTGGTGAATGCTTCGAAAATAACAATTTCATGAAAAAAAATCCAAAAATCAAGATCGCAAATCAGGCAAAAGCGGACATGCTCCGGCTGGCGAAAGAATTCGGGTTAACGCCGTCGGCACGCGGTCGAATTGTGACGGGTGACGGAGCGGCAAAAGAGGAAAGTCTAGCCGAAATTTTATTTAATGCTGTAAATGGATAA
>JAGQYS010000081.1 GCA_020435965.1 Flavobacteriaceae bacterium
GCTTTTAATAGGTTTATACACTATCACATCGAAACTTTTTTTGTATGTCATCAAAAAAAAATGAAATAGTAATTATTAAAGAATTTTAATTAAAATAATTTACCTTAATTATTGTACCTTACAAGCTTTAAATTGTAACCAATATGACATCTCGAATTTTTAAGCTTTTTACAATCGCAATTGTCCTCATTTTTTTTAATTCATGCTCTAATTCTAACAAAGAATTTGCAACCATGATTATCCATGGAGGCACTATTTATACTGTTGATGATAACCAAGCAACAGTTGAAGCAGTAGCTATTAAGGACAACAAAATTCTCTTTACTGGAAGTTTTGAAGAAGCTGAAAGCTACAAAAATGAAAAAACCGAAATTGTTGATTTAGAAGGAAAAACAATGACGCCAGGCCTAATAGAGGGTCACGGTCATTTTATGGGATTGGGTTATAATGAGCTTGAACTAGATCTAATGAATACCAAAAGCTATCAAGACATTATTGATGCCGTAGCTGAGCGTGTTAAAACTGCTAAACCAGGTGAATGGATTACTGGAAGAGGATGGCATCAAAGTAAATGGGATAGTGTGCCAGAATATACCGTTAATGGATTTCAAACACATCACGCGCTAAGTGAAGTATCACCCGACAATCCAGTGTATTTAAAACATGCTAGTGGTCATGCTGGTTTTGCAAATGCTAAAGCTATGGAAATTGCTGGATTAATTTCATTATCAGCTGAGGGTATTAAAACCTATGAAATAGAAGGTGGTGAGGTTATCGTTGATGAATTTGGTAGACCAACAGGCATATTCAGTGAACGCGCACAAGGCTTAATTGGCAAACACATCCCTGCTAACACTCCAGAATCAGATATGCAAGCTTTCAACTTAGCCATAGAAGCATGTCACAAAAACGGGATTACTGGTTTCCATGATGCAGGAATTGGAAGAGAAACTATAGCCTTATTTGATAAAATGAAATCTGAAGGCAATATGAATGTTAGAATCTATGCCATGTTAACTGGTTGGGATGAAGATCTTCTTAATGAATGGTACGAAAAAGGCCCAAATATTGATCCTGATCATCGTTTTACTATTCGATCCATAAAATTAAACTGCGACGGAGCCTTAGGAAACCGAGGTGCTTGGCTCCTAGAACCTTATACAGATAGGCCTGATCATTATGGCCATGAAACACTTCCAATGGAAATGGTAGATAAAACAGCACGTAATGGGCTTCAAAACGGGTTTCAGGTATGCTCACATGCTATTGGCGATCGCGCCAATAGAGAAATATTGGATCGCTATGAAGCTGCATTAAATGAATTATCTATGCTAGGAAGCGATCATCGATTCCGAATAGAACATGCTCAACATTTACATCCTGATGACATTTCAAGATTTGCTGAGTTACAAGTAATTCCTGCCATGCAAGCGGTACACATGTCTTCAGACAGACCTTGGGCAATTGATCGTTTAGGAGAAAAACGAATTAAAGAAGGCGCCTATATGTGGCAAGATTTGTTGCAAAGTGGTATACCTATTGTTAATGGCACAGATGTTCCAGTAGAGCCTTTAAATCCGATTGCTAGTTTTTATGCAAGTGTAAGCCGTAAAACATTAAAAGGAACACCTGAAGGAGGCTACGAACCTGAGCAAAAAATGACCAGAGAGCAAGCTTTAAGATCTTATACTCTAGATGCTGCTTATGGAGCTTTTGAAGAAGATATTAAAGGCTCAATTAGTGTTGGCAAACTTGCCGATTTCACAATTTATAACCAAGATTTGATGACGGTTGATGAGAATGAAATTCTTAATACTGAAATCGTTATGACAATTTTTGATGGTGAAATTGTTTATGAGAAAAAGGATTAAGATTTTGGTTTAGGCAATTGCGTATCATATATGCCAATCAAAAATTAAACTATTTTACTATCTTTCGGACACTAAATTAACAACCATATATTATGACTGATCAAGAAATAGCCAAAGACATTCAATTAAAACACATAAGTAAAATTGCAGAAAAATTAGGACTGAATGCAGATGATATAGAAATGTACGGCAAGTACAAAGCAAAATTACCACATTCAATTATTGATAAAGAAAAAGTTAAAAAAAGCAACTTAATCTTAGTCACTGCAATTTCTCCAACGCCTGCAGGAGAGGGCAAAACAACCATGTCCATTGGTCTTTCTGAAGGATTAAATCAGCTAGGAAAACAAACCACTGTTGTTTTAAGAGAACCATCACTTGGCCCTGTGTTTGGTATTAAAGGAGGTGCAACAGGAGGAGGCTATAGTCAAGTACTTCCTATGGAAGACATCAATCTCCATTTTACAGGTGACTTTGCAGCTATTGAAAAAGCACATAATTTACTTTCTGCAGTTATAGATAACAATATTCAAAGCAAAACAAATACTGTTGGACTAGATCCAAGAACAGTAACTTGGAAACGAGTTATGGACATGAATGACAGATCGCTGAGAAACATTGTTATTGGTTTAGGAGGAACAGGTTCTGGTGTACCAAGAGAAACAGGTTTTGATATTACAGCGGCCTCAGAAATCATGGCAATTCTTTGTTTGTCTGATGATTTAGAAAATTTAAAAGAACGCCTTGGCAATATTTTTATTGGTTACACTAAAGACAGACAGCCTATTTATTGCAAAGACTTAAAAGTTCAAGGCGCTATGGCTGCCTTGTTAAAAGAAGCTATAAAGCCAAATTTGGTACAGACCATTGAAGGCAATCCTGCTATTATTCATGGTGGACCGTTTGCCAATATTGCGCAAGGGACTAACTCTGTAATCGCTACAAGAATGGGAATGTCATTATCAGATTATACAGTTACGGAAGCTGGTTTTGGTGCCGATTTAGGTGCTGAGAAATTCTTGGATATTAAATGTCAAAGCGCTGGACTTTCGCCTAAAGCAGTTGTACTTACCACAACCATTAGAGCCTTAAAATATCATGGAGGTGAAGATTTAAAAAATCTTACCGAAGAAAATGTAGATGCTCTAAAAAATGGACTACCAAACCTTGAAAAGCATATTGAAAATGTGAGACAGTTTGGTATTACTCCTGTTATTGCCATCAACAAATTTATTACTGATAGCGAAGCCGAGGTAGCGGTTATTAGAGAATTTGCAAAATCACAAAATATTAGAGTTGCACTTGCCGAAGTTTGGGCAAAAGGTGGTAAAGGTGCCTTAGAATTAGCACAACACGTTGTGGATATTGTTGAAGAAGGCTCCTCTAAATTTGTCCCAATGTACAGTTGGAGCATGAGTGTAGAAGATAAAATCAAAACAATTGCTACAAAAATTTATGGTGCTGATGATGTTGAATATTCATCTATTGCCAAACGAAATTTGCGCACTATTGCAAACTTAGGCTTGGAAGGGCTTCCTGTTTGTATTGCCAAAACTCAAAAATCATTATCTGATAATCCAGCCTTATTAGGAAGACCAAGAGGCTTTACTATTACTGTTAGGGAAATTGAAATTGCTGCTGGAGCTGGATTTTTAGTACCTATAACTGGTGATATGATGCGAATGCCTGGGCTTCCAGCACATCCAGCTTCAGAAAATATCAATATTGATAATAATGGTAATATTTCTGGATTGTTCTAAATTACAAATAAAAGAAAGGTTTTCTTTCTTTACTAATTTTAGACTATTGAAACTGGTATTTAGATTCAATTACTAATATAGCATGGCTCTAAAAGATGAAAATGAACGCTTCAAATTCGAATAATTGCGAAATCATTAATATGAAGCTTTTCAACAGATTGTTCATTTTCATTCTTTTTATTACTATAAGTTCATGCGGCACTAGTTACAAACTCAAGAGGGATTTTAATAAAAGTCACAAAGAATCAGAGTTTTTTAAAGGGTTTGTACTTTACAATCCTGAGACCAGAACACAAATTATAAATCATAATGGCAGCAAGTTGTTCACGCCAGCATCCAATACCAAATTATATACATTTTATTCGGCGTATAAAACATTGGGCGATTCTTTAAAAGGGCTTGAATACTATAAAAGCAATGACACCCTATACATTAAAGGCTCTGCAGACCCTTCATTTTTATATGGTTTTGAAGGTTCTAAAACCATCCCTTTCCTAAAGAACCATAAAGGATCCATTGTGTTACTCGATGCTTCTTTGGACGATACCCAGTTTGGAAATGGTTGGTCTTGGGAGGATTATCAATATTATTATATGCCAGAAAGAAGTTTGTTTCCAATGTATGGCAACGTATTTACCTATGCCATGAAAGGCGATTCCATAGCAGCGCATCCTTCTTATTTTAAAAAACATGTTACTGTTTTAGATTCAACAGATATGAATAGAGAGTTTGAAGAAAACCAGTTTTATCTAGAGCGTTTAGATTCCACTTCAAATTACACTCCTTTTAAGACATCCACGAAATTGGTAGCCGAATTGCTTAGTGATACTCTACAAAAATCCGTACATGTAATGTCTCAAAAAAGAGATTTAGATTTTATGCCTTTTTATAGTATCGCTGTAGATTCCGTTTACAAACAAATGCTCGTGGTGAGTGATAATTTTATAGCCGAACAATTAATGCTCCAGGTTGCAAAAAAAACAAAAGACACCTATAATGTAGAAGATGGTATTGAGTATATTCTTGAAAACCACTTACAAAATCTTCCTCAAAAACCTGTTTGGAGAGATGGTTCGGGCTTATCGGTCTATAATTTGTTTTCACCCGAAGACACCGTGTTTTTACTCACAAAAATGTATCAGGAAATTCCTTTAGAAAAATTAATGGATTATCTACCAGTTGGAGGAGAAAGTGGCACCTTACGTAATTGGTATGGCGGAAAAGATAAACCTTATGTTTATGCAAAATCTGGTACGCTCTCTAACACGTATTGCCTGAGTGGTTATCTTATCACTAAAAAGGGAACCGTATTGATTTTTAGTTATATGAACAATAACTTCAATCGGTCAAATTCTAACATTAGGCGTGAAATGCAAAAGCAACTATCAAACATCTATGAGACATATTAAGCAAACATTTATAGGAATACTAGCTAGCTGTTTAATTTCCACTTCTGTTTGGTCTCAAACTCAAATTGACTCAAGTAAAATAGTCAAAGTATTATCGTTTAATATTCTTCATGGTAAAACTATGAAAGGCGACTTTAATTTAGATGTTATAGCTAAAGTCATTATAGATGCTAATCCAGATTTTGTGGCACTACAAGAAGTAGATTACAAAACCAATCGTGCCAAAAAATATGATTTAGTGACTGAACTTGGTTGGCGAACAAAAATGACACCTCTTTATGGCAGAGCCATGTATTACGATGGTGGCGAATATGGCGAAGGTGTATTATCAAAAACTACATTTTTAAACACTAGAAATGTACCCTTACCTTACATTTCTGGTGACGAACCTCGCGCTGCGTTAGAAATAACAACCGTTTTACATTCAAAAGATACTATTTCATTTATAGGCACACATTTGGACCATCTAAAGTTGGATACCAATAAAATCATGCAAGCTAAAGAAATTAACAACGTGTTTTCAAAAAATAAGTATCCAACCATTTTAGCTGGCGATTTGAATGCTGAACCAAATAGCAACACAATGGCTATTCTGGAAAATTTTTGGACAGTTTCTTATGATAAAACCTATCCTGAACCCACCTTTTCATCCAAAAACCCAACACAAAAAATAGACTATGTGTTGTTCCACCCAAAACACAAATGGAAAGTTCTTGAAACCAGAGTGATTTGTGACACCATCGCTTCAGATCATTGTGCATATCTAGTCACGCTTCAACTTCTAGATTAAGTTTTTTCTATTTTAACACATCGTTATAAAATAAAAATGGCAAATTCGCTTAACTTTATGTAAATTGAGCATTGATTTAACCATTACACAATGGCAACTCGAAACTACGAAGGCAAAAAATACGACAACAACGACATCGACAATATTGTGGATGCTTTAACGGTTGAAGAAGCCTTACAAATTAACATCAACAACAAGCCCTTCACGGTTTCCATGCGAACACCAGGGAATGATATTGATTTAATTCGTGGTTTGCTTCATGCTGAAGGCGTAATAAATAACACGAAATTGATTCCTGAAGTGTCTTTAAAAAAGGAAAATGACAAAGGGATTGTGACCATTGTGAACGTCAATATTCCTGAAGATGAATTAGGCAAAGGCTACTCAAATAGCAGAAGTTTACTGTCGGTTTCTTCTTGCGGAATTTGTGGAAAAACCGAACTTGGTGACTTGACCTTTATTGGAAAAACCATTGACGATAAAGACAAAATTGACATTGGCCTTATTCATAAATTATTCAATAAGATGAATAACTTTCAATTCGATTTCAGGAAATCTGGAGGAACACATGCAGCAGCAGCCTTTACCCTCGAAGGAAAATTATTATGTGCTATGGAAGACATTGGTCGCCATAATGCAGTCGATAAAATAGTAGGCAAACTCATTAATGGTAAAGAGTTAAATAATGCTAAAATCATGACAGTGAGCGGACGGATTTCCTATGAAATTGTCATTAAGTGCTTTAAGGCTCGAATTCCGTTTTTGGCTGCAGTATCTGCGCCTTCATCATTAGCCGTAGATTATGCCAAAGAATTAGGAATCACACTGTTTGCCTTTTGCAGGGACCAAAGAGCCACCTGTTATTCCAATCCGCAACGAACCAAAATACAATCAACCAATACCAAAGCGAGTTAATGTTAAGTTAGAAGTTAGAAGTTAGAAGTTAGAAGTTAGAAAAAATATAAAATGTAGTGTGAAGACTACTGTCGAAAAAATAAAACCATAATTAATGCATGTCAGATAATTTAAGTGAATTATTAGGGAGAAAAGGTATCAAAGACAACCTCTTTGATAAACTAGGAAAATTAGCAAAACCAGAAGGTGCTCCAAGTGAAGAAGCCATGGCAAAATTAGCCGATGAGTTTTTAATAGGTAAAGCCAATGCCTTTGGTACTGCCAGTTTTTACGATTTTTTAAAACCTGAAAACAAAGGAAAAAAAGTATATGTGTGCAATGGCACTGCCTGTGTTTGCGCTGGCACTCAAGAAAAAGTTATAGAATCTCTTAAAAGCAAGTTTGAGGCAAATGAAATTGGACACATGACTTGCTTAGGTCGTTGCCATGAGAATTCCGCGTTTCATTATGATGGAAAAAATTATTCTGGAGATGCTATATCTAAGTTGAAATCGATTATTGATTCAGATTCTAATTTAAATCAAGATAACTACAATGTAAAAGCAAGTGGTAAACAGATTTTAACCAAGCCTTTTACATCTAATATTCAAGAGTATTACCAACCATTTTTAGAGGCTCTTAAAAAAGACTCTGCTGATGTGTTGGAAGAAATAAAAACATCCAATGTTCGTGGTCGTGGAGGCGCAGGTTTTCCAATGGGATTAAAACTACAGTTTTGTCGAAATGTAGAAAATGAGACTAAATTTATTATTTGTAATGCAGATGAAGGTGATCCTGGAGCGTATTCAGATCGATATTTATTAGAACATCAACCACATTCTGTGTTGTTTGGAATGCTGATTTCTGGATATGTCACTCATGCAAAATATGGTATTCTTTACATTCGTGCTGAATATCCAGAAGCTGTTAAAATAGTTCAAGATGCTATTGATGAATTAAAAGCAAATAACCTAATTGGCAACAATATCAACGGCTCCGATTTTAGTTTCGATTTCAAGATCATACAAGCACAAGGCTCATATATATGTGGTGAAGAAACAGCTTTAATAAATTCTATTGAAGGCCAACGCCCTGAGGTACGAGTAAGACCTCCTTTTCCAGCTCAAAAAGGCTTATTCAACAAACCAACAACAGTGAATAATGTAGAGACTTTAGCAGCACTCCATTACATTATTTCAAATGGTGGACAAGCTTGGAAAAACATTGGCACAGAACGCTCTTCAGGCACAAAACTAGTATCATTAGATAGCTTTTTCAACAATCCAGGAATGTACGAAGTAGAAATGGGAACACCTTTATCTACAGTTTTTAACGAACTTGGTGGTGGTTTCAAATCGGACGTAAAAGCAGTACAAATTGGTGGTCCACTTGGTGGATTAGTGCCAATTGAAAAAATTGATGATTTAACGCTTGATTTTGAGTCTTTCTCTAAAGAAGGGTTTCTGTTAGGACATGCTTCTGTAGTGTCAGTACCTAGTGATTATCCAATCATGAAATTCATTGAACACCTGTTTGACTTCGCAGCGTATGAAAGTTGTGGAAAATGTTTCCCTTGCAGATTAGGCACCAAACGCGGACAGGAATTAGCAGAAAAAGCATTGACATCAGATTATAAAATAGATAAAAAGCTATTTACAGATTTATTAACGACCTTAGAACAAGGCTCGTTGTGCGCACATGGTGGTGGAATTCCGCTACCTGTTCGCAATGCCTTACAGTATTTTGATGATGAATTAAGACACTATTTCAACTAGATGATTATGAGTAAAACAGCCTATATAGACAACAAAGCATTTGAAATTAAAGATGGTGAAACCATGCTTAATTTTATTCGCCGTTACAAAGAAAAAAACTTGGTCCCAACCTTGTGCGATGCACCAAATTTAGACCCTTTTGGCTCATGTAGAGTATGTAGCGTTGAAGTGGCTTTAGAAGCAAATGGACCAGTAAAAACCATGGCGTCTTGCCATAGTCCAGTAGCCGAAGGTCAATACATTTATACAAGTACTGAGGCAGTAAAAGCCCTTAGAAAAAATATTGTAGAATTGGTCTTAACCGATCACCCTTTAGATTGTTTGACCTGTGAGGTAAATGGTAATTGTGAGTTACAAACCGTTGCAGCACAAGTTGGTATTCGTGATGTACGTTATCCTGAAGGCGATAATCATTTGTATAGAATGAAAGATTTGAGTCATCCCTATATGACGTCGGATTTATCAAAATGCATCAATTGCTATCGCTGCGTAAGAGCTTGTGATGAAGTTCAGGGCGAATTTGTATTGAGCATGTCTGGAAGAGGGTTCGACTCAAAAATCATCAAAGGATTTGACACGTCTTTTATGGACTCCGATTGTGTGAGTTGTGGTGCTTGTTCGCAAGCGTGTCCTACTTCAGCGATTTCTGATGTATTTCAATCTAAAGCGATTCAAGCAACAGATACAACAAGAACTATTTGCACCTATTGTGGTGTTGGATGTAACTTAGAAGTATCAACAAGTAATGGCGAAATATTAAGTATTCAAGCACCATATGATGCCGAAGTTAACCAAGGTCATACATGTTTAAAAGGACGCTATGCGTTTAAGTTTTATGACCATCCAGAGCGCCTAAATTCACCTATGATAAAACGAAATGGGGAGTTTGAAAAAGTAACTTGGGATGAAGTTTACGATTACATAGCTGAAAAATTAACTGGATTCAAAGAAGAATTTGGACCAGACTCGATGGCTGGAATTTCATCATCCCGTTGTACTAATGAAGAAAATTATTTAATGCAGAAGTTCTTTAGAGCAGTCATAAACACCAATAATATTGATGGATGTGCAAGAGTATGCCACTCGCCTACTGCTTTAGGAATGCAACGTACTTACGGAACTGGAGCTGCAACAAATTCTATTGACGATTTAAAAGACACCAATTGCATCATGGTTATTGGTGCCAATCCAACAGATGCACATCCAGTAACAGGAGCAAAACTGAAGCAGTTTGCCATGAAGTCAGATAATGTATCGATTGTGTTGGATCCAAGACGTACAGAATTAGCTCGATATGCTACTCACCATATTGCATTACGACCAGGAACCAATGTTGCTGTTTTGAATATGATGATGTATTATATAGTCACTGAAGGCTTGGTAGATCAAACATTTATTGAAAACAGAACAGAAGGATTTGAAGACTTTAAAAAAGAATTGTTGGCAATAGATTTAGACCATATTGAACAAATTTCTGGCGTTACTAGAGAAGAAGTTCGTGCTGCTGCTATAGCTTATGCTACTGCACCAAATGCTATGTCATTCCATGGCTTAGGAGTTACCGAACATTCACAAGGAACATTTACTGTAATGCAAATTGCAGACTTAGCATTGATGACTGGAAATATTGGTCGTCGTGGTGTTGGTGTAAATCCATTACGTGGTCAGAATAATGTGCAAGGATCTGCAGATATGGGAGTTCAACCTCATCAAGGTGCTGGATATTTAGATGTGACCAACGACGAAGTCAATAAAAAATACAATGAATTTTATGGTGTTGAAGTACCAAAGCATATAGGATGGAAAATACCTGAGATGTTTGATGCTGCACTTGAAGACAAATTAAAATCTATTTGGATTATTGGTGAAGACGTTGTGCAAACAGATCCAAACACTCAAAAAGTAATTAAAGCATTACAGTCTACAGATTTAGTAATAGTTCAAGAACTCTTTATGACAGAAACTGCTAAATATGCCGATGTGATTTTACCAGGAGCCTCTTTCCTTGAAAAGTCAGGAACATTTACCAACGGTGAACGTCGTGTTCAAGCTGTACGTCAAGTGGTAGAACCTATTCCAGGCTCCAAACCAGATGGACAAATTATTGTGGATATTATGAACCGAATGGGTTATAATCAACCTGATTATACGCCTGACGGCATGTTGGAAGAAATCTCGCAAATAGTACCATTCTTTGCAGGCATTCGTTGGGACAGATTAGGCAAAAATGGTCTGCAATGGCCTGTTGCACCTGATGGAACCGATACTAAAATTTTGCATACTACCGAATTTAAACGTGGTAAAGGTAAGTTTGAATTTAATGCTTGGGAAGAGACTGTTGAATTAACAGAACATGCTAAAGACTATCCATATATATTAACCACAAATCGTGAATTGGAACATTACAATTGTGGAGCAATGACACGTCGTACTGCCAATGAGCAAATTCTTCAAGATGACTATTTGATGATTCATCCTGACGATGCCAAAGCACATTTAATCAATGAAGGTGATTATGTTTGCTTAGAATCTCCTCGTGGTAAAGTAGATGTAAAAGCTAGAATTACAGACGAAGTAAAACAAGGTATTTTAAGTACTACCTTCCACTTCCCTGAAATTATGATTAACAATATTACAGGTGATGTTCATGACAGTGAAGCTATGTGTCCTGAATATAAAGTAGTTGCTGTAAGAATTAGAAAGAGTAAAGGGAAATATAAAAAAGAGCTTGTTTAAAACAAAAACAATCAATCAAAAATATTAGATCGATTTTCCTCAAGATGTAGATGATGGGACTCGCCAACGGCAATTCCAGCCTTCAGTACAGTAGAACCTTCAATTTTTTTTGGTTGAAGATTTTTTTATTGCTCAAACTTTAACAATAACAATCTTACGGTCTGAACATGACTTTAGAGCCTGCTTCCCTCAAAACCATATCTTCAATATGTTATGATTAGATTAAAAAAGAGTATACCTAAAAGCATGCCTTTTTTAACTATTAAATTCACTTAATTCATATTAGTAGGCATAACTTTTAAAACTTTTCTCTTGTTTGAGCTTTCTATTATAATAAACTGTAACTGATTTTTTACCAAATCAATTGGTGTTTTGCCAGACCCATTAATTTGCTTCTTAATTCTTACAACCTCTCTGCCCATTAAATTATATACCACAATATTAACTTTAGCATTGATGCCACTAATATGAAGTTTATTATTAATATAATATGCATCAATACTTTTTAAACTATTTTCCTCATCATTTAATGTAGCAGTAGGACAACCATTAGAACCAGTTGTTATTGTTCGGGCATAAGTAAAAATTACATTATCAGCTCCTTGGGTTCCTGCTAATATACCATCCCCATATCCTTCATCATACGTATAACCATTATGACCTACATACAAACCTACAAAATAGAAATCTTCACCATCAGAAATCCCGATATCTGAAGTAGTGAAATTTATTGTAAAATCCTCTTGCGTATTCGAAGTTAGTGTAGAATTGACAGAAGTGATATAATTTAACCCTCCATTTCCAATAGCACCTGAGCTAGGAATTGAATATAGCCCTCCAGAATTGGTATCAATAGCAATAGCATATGACACTTCAAATCCTGGTGGAAATGTAATTGTACTCCCAAAACCATTGACATTGCTATTTGTTATAGCTATTCTGTATGGGTCATCTGCATCATTTACTGTTTGGTCTAAGATATTTCTTCCTGGTGCACTTGTAGCAATATACAATATAAACACATCATTAAATTCAGGGTTGTCATCCGCATTATGAACAAATCCTAAATAAATATCTTCTCCTGCATAACCACTAGCAAAACGACTGTTTCCAATGACACCTCCAGCTCCAGTATTATTATTTCCAAAACAAACGGGTGGTGGTTGGGCAGAACTAAAACCAACTATTAAAAGAAAAAATATTAATAATCTGATATTGATCATCGTAATATTATCGGATTTATAAGTCATAATAAAAATACAATAAATTATCAACTAAGCCTTTAAGTTTGTGTTTCGCTCTTGTTCTGCTTAACAAAGAGTTAATGAAAGCACTTCTCCCGATGGACTAACTTTAGCTGAACGGTTTTTATAACTTGTTTTATAATATTTATTATCACCATCAAAAGGAATTGTCTTAAAGGTATCATCATATATTGTCTGTCCAACAACAGGTCTACCATATTTCGTAACTGTTAGTGAATCATTACAAGCTGATGCTGCAGTAGTTCTTCCTATTGCTGATATAGTGAATGTTTGATTCCCAGGACTTGGACAAAGAACAGCTTCATCATCTATTCTGTCTTGTACTAATGATTCATTAGGAGAATCAAACCCAACTGGGTAGGCTCCTGAAACATATTTTCCTCTCATTAAATCATTGTCTGTAGCTCTCCATTTTGATGAAACATATCTTGCTCCTGCATACCAACCTCCGGGATTTGTGTCTTTTACATTGAGTCTGTTCGCATAAACCCATAAGAAATTTTCATGCTCTTCAATTGCACAAGCAATCTCTGCATCTTCAAAATATTCATCATCTAAATCTCCAAAAGAGTGTCCAAACTCATGGGTAACTAAAAAATTAAAATGAGCATCAGGAGTTACTTTATTTATTATTGCTACAGATACTTTTGGATTTGTTATAGATGTGTGCTCACAAAGACCTGGAAATTCAGCACCACCTCCCCAAGAGGTAGTATTACAAATAATAATAGCAAAAACTCTATTGCCTCCTGCAAAATCACCGTAATCATCTTCTAGTTTTTGTCTTTTAGTAAGACTCATTCCTAAATAATATGACGAATTAGCTCTATTAAAAGCACAGTCCCAATGAGTATCTTTAGTCACTTCATATAATTGATTATAATTTCCACCAGGATCTACTATATCTTCACAATCTTCACATACATCTACAGCAGCACGAGTTGCAATACCTGAATCAACAGATTCACTACTTACTTTATAGAAGTTAATCTTTGAAGAATTAGAGTCAAAAGGCTCTATATCTAAAATTGCATCCATAGCTTTATCTGCATAGGTATCAAAAGTACTCATTTCAGTATCTTTAAATCCCTCTGCTATTATTAAAACTCTGAAATGACATTCTACATTTTCTGTGTGCATTAGCACAGGTGTTATTACTGACATAATTTAATTATTTTATTTAGCCAATATTATTGTTTATTTATTTGTAAATATAGTCATTTTAATGGCTCCAATTCCAGCGTCCCATAATTGCTTATTGAAGTTTGGAATTTCAGTATTAATAAATATATTTCCTCTGCTTTTTAAAGAATTCCATTGAGATTCTAATTCTACTTTTCTCTTTTTATTTTGATCGTTTACTCTTGGAATACTGCTTTCGGTTTGATTGATTAAGAAAATATACTCTGCTGTAAATTTATTTGGGAAATTCTCGACATCATCATACGCTTTAGATTTACGCTGAATCATGTCTTCATCCCAAGCGGTTAAATCCTTCACCAATTGTTGTCCTTTTTCAATGACATCTTTATGCTTTGTTGCATCAAGTTTAGAAATCGTACTCTCTATTTGATCTTTAGCTTTGTATAACAAATTTACCATATCATGCATTTGAGTCAATTTAGTTTCCATTTCTTTCATGATATTATCATATTCATCATATTGTCCTGGCTGGGTTTCATACAATGGGTTTTTAGTAATAACAGCATCTGTAGAAACTGTTTTACCTCCAGCTTTTAAGGTTAATTTATATGTTCCAGGAATGGCACGATGCCCTCTAAAATTAGCTTCAATATACGTATCTGGAATTCCAGACATGATTGGATAACGGAAATCCCAAACAAAACGATTTAGACCTTCTTCCTTAGAAAGTGTTGATGCTGGAGGTGGTCCTCCATCCCAACGTCTGTAATTTGGATCTCTTTTTGAGCTAATTTTATTTACAAGTTGATTTTTACTATCTCTAATTTCTAAGGTAACTACGTCGCTTTCTTCAAGCTTTGGCAATTCGTAATAAATAACCATTCCATTTGCAGGATTAACACCTTCAAAGGTATTGGTCCCATCTGAACCATTACCATTTAATTGGCTTCCCCAAACACCATCTAAAGCTGGTTCAGGAGTATATAATTTTACAATTTCAGAATTGTCTTTAAACTGATTTAAAAGTCCTAAATCATCAAGAATCCAAAACCCTCTACCAGAAGTAGACACAATCAAATCGCCTTGATGTACTTTTAAATCTGTTATTGGTGTAATAGGCATATTAAGCTGTAAACTCTCCCAAGATTGTCCTCCATTCCATGACACATAAATTCCTGTTTCGGTTCCAGCGTATAATAAATCTTTTCTTTTTTGATCTTCACGAACTACTCTAGTATAGGCTCCGTAAGGAATTCCAGAACTGATATTTTTCCAGGTTTTTCCGTAGTCTGTAGATTTATATAATGCAGGTGTATAATCGTTAAACTTATATTTTGTGGTAGCTATATAAACTGTTGCAGGATCGTGTGGTGACACATCGATAGCATTAACTAAGGTTTCGCCAAGTCCTTTTGGAGTTATGTTCTGCCAAGAGACTCCATTATCTCGTGTAACGTGTACAAAACCATCGTCACTTCCAGTGTAATACACACCTTTTTCATGAGGTGATTCAATGATATAAGCAATGGTTCCATAATTTTCAGCACCAACAGCTTCATTGGTATAAGGAGCTCCACCATTCCCTTGTTTTTCGTCTATATTTCTTGTTAAATCTGGAGAAAATTCAGTCCAAGATTTTCCCATATCTGTTGTTTTCAACACCACATTTGCACAGTGAAAAAACGTTCCTTTTTCATGAATGGAATGAATTATTGGAGCATTCCAATTAAACAAGTATTCCATATCGCGAGCTTCTCTTCCTAACCATTGATTTGGTGCAGCCATGATGTTAGTAGACCCTTTTGACTCTGCATCTAACAATTCAATATAACCAAGATAAACGCCTCCCATGACATATCTTGGATTATCAGGATCAAAAGCAGCAAAGGCACTTTCACCTCCTGCAGAACTTTCCCAATCTGAATGAGAAATACTCCAACCACCTAGCGACATACTTTTAATTTTTACTGAAGAATTATCTTGCTGACCACCATAAATATTATAAGGAAACATATTGTCAGTATTAATTCTATAAATCTGAGCAGTGGGCATATTGGCTTGAGTAGACCATGTTTCACCATTATTAAAAGAGATACCTGCACCTCCATCATCAGAAATGACCATGTTTTTTGAGTTGTTTGGATTTATCCATAAGTCATGATAATCACCATGAGGACCATCAATATTTTCCCATGTTTTTCCGCCATCAATAGAGCGAAGTGCAGGAGCACTCATCACATATACTGTATTTTCATCATTCGGATCTGGGAATACTTCTATGTAGTACCATGCTCTTTGGGTTAGTCTATTATCTCCGCTAACAAGGGACCAACTTTCTCCAGCATTATCAGAAACGAATAAACCTCCTAAATCTTTATTACTATCGCTTTCAATAAGTGCATAAACTCTATTAGAATTTGCTCTACTTACCGCAATGGCCATTTTGCCTTTTTCTT
Organism: Flavobacteriaceae bacterium; assembly: GCA_020435965.1. Taxonomy (GTDB): domain Bacteria; phylum Bacteroidota; class Bacteroidia; order Flavobacteriales; family Flavobacteriaceae; genus CAJQLB01. The sequence continues at coordinate 16,100 of JAGQYS010000081.1, forward strand.
CAGGTAATCCTTTATGAATTTTTTTCCAAGTTTCTCCTCCATCAACCGATTTGTACAATCCACTACCTTCTCCTCCGCTTATAACAACCCAAGGTTCACGTTTATGATGCCACATAGCAGCATACAATACTTCAGGGTAATTCATATCCATAGATAATTCAACAGCTCCAGTCATATCATTTACATAGAGTACATTTTTCCATGTTTTTCCTCCATCAGTTGATTTGTATACACCACGTTCTTTAGTAGAACCATTAATAGCTCCTTGAGCAGCCACTAATACAATATCAGGATTGGTAGGATGAACAACGATTCTTGAAATCTGTTGTGTCTCTTTTAGTCCAAGGTGTGTCCATGTTTTTCCAGCATCGGTAGATTTATAAACACCATCACCATAAGATGTCATCACACCTCTAATAGCATGCTCTCCCATACCAACATAAACAATATTTGAATTTGATTCAGAAACAGCAACTGCACCAACAGAACCTGTTTTAAAGTAGCCATCTGAAATGTTATGCCAACTTTGTCCAGCATCATCTGTTTTCCAAAGTCCACCACCTGTTGTTCCCATATAATAGGTTAATGGGTCACCGACAACTCCTGTAGAGCCTGTAGATCGTCCACCTCTAAAGGGCCCAATATTTCTATATTTAAGTGGTTTAAAATAAGCTTCAGCCTCTTGAGCAGTGAGTGAAAACAAAATAAAAAATAATGCAATAAAAGAAATTGATTTTTTCATTGGTTGGTTGAATTAGTTGATTAACCCAAATATAAAATAATAATCTTACTCTTCGATTTGATTTTAACACATAATTCTATGTTAAATCATTGAATGAACTTGTTTTTTTATTAATTTTAGAAAAAGTCAATAATTCTTTAGAAAATTTAACTTTTAAACGTTCATTTTAAAACACTAATTATGCCAACTTACAACTTAAAAATTAACGGAAAACTCCAGTCTGTTGAAGCAGATTCTGACACACCTTTGCTCTGGGTTCTAAGAGATCAAGTAAATCTTGTTGGAACAAAATATGGCTGTGGCATTGCGCAATGTGGTGCTTGTACAGTACATGTAAATGGTAATGCTGTACGCAGTTGCTCGCTTCTAGTTTCCAGTTTACAAGGAATGGAAATTACTACTATTGAAGGACTTTCTGAAAATGGAAATCATCCAGTCCAAGAAGCATGGAAAGAGATTGATGTACCTCAATGTGGCTACTGCCAAGCTGGACAAATCATGACAGCTTCGGCTTTTTTGAACAATAACCCTAATCCAACAAAATCTGAAATTCGAACTGCAATGCAAGGCAATATTTGCAGATGTGCTACTTATAATAATATAGAAAAGGCAGTTGAAGTAGCTGCAAATAAATTAAGTTAAAATAAAAAACATGGAAACTACAAAAAAAATTAATTTCAGTAGAAGATCATTCCTACAAACCTCTGCATTAGCAAGTGGAGGTATGTTAATAGGATTTAACTTGTTTACAGCCTGCAAAGAAGACATAAAACCTCCAATAGATTTAAGCCTATTAGATTACAACGACTTTAATGCTTTTATAAAAATATCTGACGAAGGTAAAGTGACTATTTTTTCGCCAAACCCTGAAATTGGACAAGGTGTAAAAACATCAATGCCAATGCTCATTGCAGAAGAGCTTGATGTTGCTTGGGATGATGTAAATGTTGTACAAGGCGCATTAGACACTAAAAACTACACAAGACAAGTTGCAGGTGGTAGCCAATCACTAAGACAAGGTTGGGAACCATTAAGACAAACTGGTGCCACAGCAAGGCAAATGTTAGTAAATGCCGCTGCTGCAAAATGGGGAATTTCTCCATCGGAGTGCAAAACAAAAAATGGAATTATTATCAATTCCAATGGTGATAAATTGGGTTATGGTGAAGTTGTAAAAGAAGCAGCTTTATTGGAAGTACCTGAAAATGTGACTTTAAAAGACCCGAAAGATTTCACCATTATTGGTCAAGGAAAAAGCAATGTAGATATTGACGAAATAATAACCGGAAAACCACTTTTTGGATTAGACTATAAAGTAGATGGAATGCTTTACGCTTCAGTATTGAGGCCTCCAGCTTTCGGACAAAAATTAGTATCCTTTGATGATACCAATGCAAGAAACGTTAATGGCGTAACTGATGTTATTAAATTTGGAGATAAAATAGCTGTATTAGCAACAAGCACTTGGTCAGCTATGAAAGGCAAAAAAGTTTTAAAAGCTGAATGGAATCAAGAAAGCAAAGCAGAAAGCACTGCATTCCATGATGAACAATTATTAAGCATTCTTAATGGCAATAAATTTGACACAAGACGAAAAGATGGCGATGTAAAAAAAGCTTTCTCTGAGGCAGATACTATTTTAGAGCGCACCTACGAAGCTCCATTTTTACCTCATAATTGTATGGAGCCAATGAATTTCTTTGCTAATGTTACTACAAACAAAATAGAATTGGTAGGTCCTATTCAAACACCAGCCGGAACCGCAGCTAGTGTTGCCAAAATGTTAGGAAGAGATGAAAGTGAAGTCACCTTAGAGATGACTAGAATGGGAGGCGGTTTTGGAAGACGCTTGTACGGCGATTTCGCCATGGAAGCTGCTGAAGTTTCTCATTTAGCAAAGAAACCTGTTAAAGTTGTATTTTCAAGAGAAGATGATATGGCTGATGGCATCTATAGACCAGCTTCAAAATACAAAATTGCAGCCTCTATTAAAGATGGGAAACTTACAGGATATCACCTGAAAGAAGCTGCGATTAATGGTAATATGTACGGATTAATACCGAACTTCTTTCCGGCTGGAGCTATTGAAAATTATCAAGTTGATACTGCAAACTATCAAAGTAATATTACCACTGGAGCTTGGAGAGCGCCATACACAAATTTCTTGGCCTCTGCCGAGCAAAGCTTCTTTGACGAATTGGCCGAAACCATGCAAGTAGATCGCATTCAATTACATAAAGATTTATTACAAAATGTAAAAGGTACAACTGACGAACAAATTCAATACAGTCCGGAGCGCTTAGAAGGCGTCATCGATTTGGTAGTTGAAAAATCAAATTGGGGAAAAACGCCTGAAGGTGTTTATCAAGGCTTTGCTGTTTATTATTGTCACAATACTCATGTAGCTGAAGTAGCAGATATACAAATGGAAAATGGATATCCAGTTATTAAAAAAGTTACCTGTGCAGTGGATTGTGGTATTGTAGTAAATCCGTTAGGTGCAAAAAATCAAGTTGTTGGAGGTATTATAGATGGCATTGGACACATGCTTTATGGAGAGTTAAATTTTGAAGATGGTGTACCTCAATCCAATAACTTTAATACCTATCAATTAATCCGAATACATCAAACACCACAAGTAGACGTGCATTTTGTTAAAAACGATATAGCTCCAACAGGATTGGGCGAACCAGCATTACCACCAGTTGGTGCTGCTGTTGCCAATGCTATTTATGCTGCTACAGGACAACGTTTATTGAAACAGCCTTATATGAAATATTATCAGCCTAAAGCGATTATTGGCTAATCTGAATTAGGTTGTATGACGCATGAATTCAATCATATTATTGAAGCTTTTTTGGACGCTAAAAGAAAAGGGTTAAAATCTGTTTTGGCATCAGTTGTAGCTTTAGAAGGTTCTTCTTATAGAAAACCTGGCGTACGCATGCTCATTCTTGAAAACGATACAATGATTGGAGCTGTTAGTGGTGGTTGTGTGGAAAAAGATATTTTAAGGCAAGCGCAATCTGTTTTTGAAACAGGGCAAGCTAAAATGATGACTTATGATGGGCGATATCGTTTGGGTTGCGAAGGTGTTTTGTATATTTTAATCGAACAGTTTGAACCTAGTGAAGCATCAATTTCGGCTTTTAGTGAATCCTTAAAAAGCAGACAAGCATTTCATATCCATTCTAATTACAAAAAAGAAGAAGGTGTTTTTGAAGGGTTAGGCAGTACGATTCGGTTTAAAACCAACTCTTTTCAATTGTCTAGTTTTTCTAATGAAAAAAATGAACTTTCACTATTTTCCGAAGAATTGCCTCCATGTTTTAAGCTCATGATTTTTGGAGCTGAACACGATGCTGTTACCTTATGCCAATTAGCCAATTTCAATGGCTGGGAAGTCACCATTATTTCTGGACCATTAGAGTCTAAAACTATTGGTAATTTTCCTGGAGCCACTGCTTTTTATTCGGTGACTCCTGATGCGCTTGAGCTCAATTCCATTGACCAAGAAACGGCTATTGTGATTATGTCTCACAATTATGCCAACGATTTAAAATATCTTTTGGAATTGAAAGATACAAAACCAGCTTATTTAGGGCTTCTTGGACCATCAAAACGTCGTGAGAAATTGTTGTCTCAATTTTTAGAGTATTGTCCAGAGGTGGACGAATCGTTTATTGAAACTATTTTTGGGCCAGCTGGATTGAATATTGGTGCAGAAACACCACAAGAAATTGCCATTTCAATTATATCTGAAATTCTATCCGTTGTAAGACAACAAACACCTATGTCATTAAAAGAAAAACGCACTGGAATTCATTCCAAGTCAACTTTCAACTAATTTGAATCAACAATCAAATATTGCAATTTTAATTCTAGCTGCTGGAAATTCTACAAGAATGGGAAAACCAAAGCAGTTATTACCTTGGAAAAATACATTCTTACTAAGTCATACAATAAACAATGCATTACAATTAGGATCTTCAAAAACGTTTGTGGTTTTAGGAGCCAATTACAAACGTATTAAAGCTGAAATTCAACAAGAAACTATTCAGATTGTTTTTAATGCTGATTGGAAAAATGGCTTGGGAAGTTCCATTGCTTTTGGAGTAAACCATATTTTAAATAATTATAACGTTGATGGTGTTTTTGTGCTGCTTGCAGACCAACCATTAATTAATGTTAGCTTTTTAAATATGTTTTTTGATTTGTTCAAATCTGGTAAAAAACAAATAATTGCTTCCAAATACGGAAATAAAAAACTTGGCGTTCCTGCTTTGTTTGATAAATGTTATTTTGAAGAATTATCTAAATTAAATACTGACAAAGGTGCTAAAAAACTCATCGAGAATCATCTTAAAAATGTGTTAGCCTTAAACGCCAAACACCTTATTTCTGATATTGATACAATGGAAGATTATAAGCGATTGTATAATAAAAATCATTAATTGACCAAGAATAAAAAACCTTATTCAAAATTATATTTTCCATTCAAAGCTTTTTTTAATCGTTTTAGTAAAACAATAGATAATGAAGTTATTGAAAACACTAAACACAAACCAAAAACAAAAAAGGCAATGTAAGTTGTGTGTAATTCATCCTGCATTGTTGAAAAAGGAACGTCTTTAGAGAAATACATCCAATTACTTCTTTTAATTCCAGCATAAATTAATGTGCAAAAAAACAAAAAAAGCGATATATTAAAAATATAATAGTTTTTCGTTAAAAACGAAGGTGTGGCTTTATAATTTGGTGAAATGTTTTGCGTGATAAAAAATAATGACGCTAACAAAATTGTAGTATTGATACCAATAGTAGTTCCCATGGAATGCGCTACAGTTATATGTGTGCCATGAGTGAAATAATTAATGGCAGGAATAGAAAACAGTAATGCCAAAATGATATTTATAAACACCCAAAAATCTGCTGCTTTTAAGAATTTATAAGCCATATTGTACTTATCCTTTTGCTCTTTTGACAATGATTTTACCCAGCTGTAAATAATATGCCCTAAAACGATCCATTCAGTCATACTTATTGCATAAGCTACATAACGTACCCAAGGCTGCGTTGGAATTAAATACGTATGGTGTGCCCAACCAAACATTAAATTTGTCAATCCTAAAAAATAAAAGAAAAAAACCGTTTTATTTTTAGCCGAAACCTTATCATTTTTAATTTTCGCCATCACATAAATGGCTGTTCCGTATACCAACATATTCCATGATCCAACAAATGAACCATAAGATTTCCATTGCACAGAAATATCTTTAATGAAATGTTCCCTAAAATAAGGAAAAACCCATAAATGTGCTTCACATAAATGATAAATCATAAACACAATTCCGGTTCCCCACATCCAATAATAAACTGGCCATTCAGAAATCTTTTTTCTAATAGTTTTAAAATAATTAATGCCAAACAATATCCAACCTAAAAGTATTGGGATAGTCAAAATAGGTGAATAGGCTAAGTATTCCCTGCCTTCCATTTTTCCTAGAAAAAAAGATATATAAATCCCTAAACCTGTAAGTAAAAAAACCATGAAATGAACTTTAACCAATCTTTGAGAATAGAGTGTGTGTTTTTCTAAGTTCGTTATAAAAAAATAAATAGATCCAATAGCACAAAGTATAATCCAAGAGACAACTGTTGTGACATGAAAAGGTCGCATTTTATTAAATGCAATATATTCTTTTAAAAAATCTGAATTAATATATTGAAGTGATGCTAAAAGACCAAACAGTATGCCTAATAACAATGAGGCTAAAGCCAAAACCAAAAAAAGTAAAGCTGATTTATTTTTCATTTTTATATTTTAGCTCAACCCAACCAGTAGCCTTAAATTTTGCTTCATAATTTGGGTAGTATCCTGTGCTATCTATGTATTTTAAGTATGCAACGATATCGTCTTTTTCAGTATCGGAAAATTCAAACTTAGGCATTGACTTTACACCACTGTTCAGAAACGCCTTTATATATTGAGGTCCTTTGTTAGGGATAGAATAAATATTTGTGAGATCTGGACCTAAATAACCTCCAAGGCCATAAACCTGATGACATGACCAACAGTTATTATTTTGCCATAATTGTTGTCCTCTCAATGCATCAGAGTTAAGTTTTATGGGGTTTTCGCGGTCGTTGTGTGTATAAATAACAAGATTATAAACACAAAATACTGTAACCAAAAAAAGCAGCACCAGAATGTTTTTATTTCCTCTATTTATCATTAAACCAAAAAAATCGGCTCAAATATATCATGATAATTACTTAACTATTATGACTTTTGTCATGTATTCATCTATTCATAAATTTTATATGGTTTTAACCAGCAATAGCAATCCTATTTCTATTATTGATGTTTAAATCTGGTTACTGAAATTCCTCATATTATCTATAATACAGCGATTTTTAAATCTTTTTTGAATTTTCCCTTGAGAGGTTTATTGAAGCTGCCTTTTTATAAATTTTAAGGGCAAATTGGTTTGGCAATTTCATAAAGAAAATAATTAAGATCACACTTTATTATCTACATTAAAGTAGCCTCCCTTATTTTCTTTACGCTCTAACGATTGGCTTATGATTAGGTGTGCTACGTTTATCATGTTCCGCAATTCGCAAATAGCGATGTTTATTTTAGAAATTCTATATAGTTCTTGAATTTCAGCATAAATTAAATCCAATCGAGTGATGGCTTTAGTTAAACGATCGTTATTTCTAACAATACCAACATAATCCTGCATTAAGGCTTGTAGTTCTTTCAAATTATGTTTAATAACAATGTTTTCTTTTGTTGTAACTGTTCCTGAATCATTCCAATTTGGGATTAGAACATTTTTTGATTTCTTTTGAAAAGAACTATGATATAAAAAAATATTATGTGCATAAACCAGAGCTTCCAATAATGAATTAGATGCTAATCTGTTTGCACCATGCAAACCTGTCCTAGAACATTCACCACAAGCAAAGAGATTGTTAATAGACGTTTTTCCGTTTTTATCAACTACAATCCCTCCGCATAAATAATGTGATGCAGGAACCACTGGAATCCAATCTTTTGCTATGTCAATGTGTGAATTTTTACATGTTTCATAGATGTTTGGAAAATGTGATTTAAATGCTTCAATATCAAGATGGGTACAATCTAAATATACATGTGATGCTCCAGATTTTTTCAATTCGCTATCTATACTTTGCGAAACGATATCACGAGAAGCTAGTTCAGCTCGATCATCATAATCTGGCATAAATCTATAACCATTGGTATTTCTCAAATAAGCTCCAAAACCTCTTACTGCTTCGGAAATTAAAAATGATGAGCCGCCTTCTGAAGTGTATAATGCCGTAGGATGAAATTGAACAAACTCCATATCTTTTATTTGAGCTTTAGCTCTATATGCCATAGCAATACCATCACCAGTAGCAATTACAGGATTTGTTGTATGTCCATACACATAACCAATACCACCAGATGCCAATAAGGTAGTATCAGCTTTTATAGTGAAAATAGATTTAGTTTTATCATTAAATAGATAAGCACCATAACAAGAAATTTGATCTTCATTCTGGCTTATTTGCAATTGATGTTCTGTAATTAAATCAATTGCAAAATGATGTGTTAATAGTTGAATATTTGGCAATTGATGTAAACGAGCTAATAAGGCACGTTCAACCTCATAACCTGTAATGTCTTTATGATGAATAACTCGATATTCTGAATGCCCTCCTTCTTTGCCCAGCGCAAATTCTCCCTTGTCGTTTACATCAAAATTAGCTCCCCATAAAACAAGTTCTTGTAAACGTTTTGGACCTTCTTTAACTACCATTTCAACAACAGACAGATCACACAGTCCATCACCTGCTATTAATGTATCTTGAATATGTTTCTGGAAAGAGTCTTCTTCAGAATCTAAAACAACAGCCACACCACCTTGTGCATATTTGGTATTTGATTCGTCTTCATCACCTTTTGTCACAATTGTTATTGTTCTATTTGGGAATTTTTCAGCCATTTTAACCGCATAGGTTAATCCTGCAACTCCTGATCCAATAACTAAATGATTTGTTTCAATCATAATTATCGAGATAATTCAAGCATACGTTGAATTGGTACTAATGCTTTTTTTCTTATATGCTTTACAACATCTATTTGAGGGCTTTCATGTAATAAACAATCATATAACTTCTGTAAGGTATTTACTTTCATAAAGGCACATTCGCTACATGCACAGGTATTATCTTCTTTTGCTGGAGCAGGAATGAGTTCTGTATTTGGCATTTCTTGTTGCATTTTATATAAAATACCAGCTTCGGTTGCTACAATAAATTTTTCTTTAGGGTGTGCTTTTACATATTCTATCATACCTGCTGTTGAACCGATGTAAGTAGCTGTTTTTAGTATGTGAGTTTCTGACTCTGGGTGAGCAATAATTTTATAATCAGGGTATTTTTGATGCATTTTCAACAATTTATCAATAGAAAATGCTTCATGCACAATGCAACTTCCATCCCAGAGCACCATATCCCTTCCAGTTTGTTGGATGATGTACTTTCCTAAATTCCGATCTGGAGCAAAAATTATTGGTGTGTCTTTTGGTATGGATTCTACAATTTTGAGTGCATTTGACGATGTACATACTATATCTGTCAGTGCTTTGACTTCTGCACTACAATTTACATACGTAATTACGGTATGATTTGGATGCGCTTTTACAAAATTCTTAAATGCTTCTGGAGGACAAGAATCTGCTAATGAACATCCTGCTTTTAAATCTGGAAGGACAACCGTTTTTGTAGGATTTAAAATTTTAGCCGTTTCCGCCATAAAATGAACACCAGCAAAAACAATGATATCTGCATCGGTTTCTGCGGCTTTTTGCGATAAGCCTAAACTGTCACCAACATAATCAGCAACATCTTGTATTTCAGGAACCTGATAATAATGCGCTAAAATTATTGCATTTTTTTCTTTTTTAAGCTTCGCTATTTTTTCTTTTAAATTCATTTTTTTGAAAAAATTTGTAGCCAAAATTAGAAAATTGGAATTGCATGGAATATGACAAAAATCATACTTAATTAATCTGAAAAAATGAGAAATTGACAATCAAATTATCCACCAATAGCAATCATGCTTCTATTGTTGCCATGTAAATCTGGTTGTTCTAATTTCTTCATGGTATCCATACCTCCTCTAACCTTAAATTTAGCTTGAATGGTCTTTTGTATCATAGGCTCAATAGATTTTCCTTCTCGTAAAGGCGTTAATAAATCAGATTCTGATGAAGAGAATAAACAATTTTTTAATCGTCCATTGGCAGTTAATCTGATGCGATTGCAAGAATCACAAAACGGATTGGTAACCGAACTAATAATGGCAAACGAGCCTTTATAACCTTCAATTTTATAATTTTTAGAGGTGTCATTCGGCGCATCTTGTAATCGGATAACTTTACCATCATTATAATTAGCATTTACATATTCCATCACTTGTGCATACGAAACCATTTTAGCTTTATCCCATTTATTGCCATCAAAAGGCATAAACTCAATAAAGCGTACTGAAACAGGCAACTCATTAGTCAGCTCAATGAAATCGATAATTTCATTGTCGTTAAACCCGTTAATGAGTACAGCATTAAGTTTCACATTAAAGCCTTCATCAATTAAAAGCATGATGTTTTTATAGACTTTTTCAAAATCGTTGCGTCGTGTTATTTCCATAAATTTTTCAGCATCCAAAGAATCTAAACTCACATTGATGTTCTTAATATTACACTCTTTTAGTACATCAATAAATCTATCAATTATGACAGCATTTGAGGTAATGGATAATTCTACAGGGAGTGTTGCTAATTTTTTCAGAATCACATCAGCATCTCGTCTCACTAAAGGCTCTCCTCCTGTTAATCTTATTTTAGTGACACCATGATCTACAAAGGTTTTTGCAATAGTATATACCTCATCATAGGTCATAATATGAGACCTTGGAGAAAGTTGAATGCCTTCGGCTGGCATACAATAGGTGCAACGTAAATTGCACAATTCGGTTAAGGAAATGCGCAAATAGGTATGTTGCCTTCCAAATGTATCCTGTAATATGTTATTTTGTTTCTTCATTAATTGTGTCTTGCTCCTTTTAATATTCCGAATACATGTAAAACTGCTGGAAAAATAGCATCCATAGATTCTTTGGCTCCATTGGTTGAGCCTGCCAATGCCAAAACCAAGGTGTTATTTATGGTGCCTGCAACACTTCGCGAGAGCATGGAATAAGGTGTTCTATGTTGTCCATAATTTCGGATGGCTTCTTCAATTCCAGGAATTTTTCTATCGATTAAACCTTCCAAGGCTTCAGGTGTAACATCACGACTAGATAAACCTGTTCCGCCTGTAAAAATGATAAGATTAGTGCCTAAACTTTCATAGTGTTTTACCTTTTCTTGTATCACTTCTTTCTCATCAGGAATGATGATATAATCTGAAATGGATACATTACAGGATTCCAACTTTTCAATGATAGCCTTTCCTGCTTTGTCTTCTTTTTGTCCTTTTGAAATGGTATCTGAACACACAATCACAGCAGCTGTTAACTCATTCCTGAATCGGTCTTTAAAATCGGATTTTCCTCCTTTTTTATGCAATAGTTTAATGTGATGAATTTCCACACCTTTATCAATTGGCTTGAGCATATCATACATGTTTAAAGCCACAACCGAAGCGCCATGCATGGCTTCAACCTCAACTCCAGTTTTATAAATGGTTTTGATAGTGCAGGTTACAGTAATCTCTAAACCGTTGATTTCATATTCAATTCCTGTGAATTCAATTGGCAAAGGATGGCAATCTGGCAAAATATCTGGAGTTTTTTTGACACCAAGCAATCCAGCGGCTTTACTCATTGCAAAAACATTTCCTTTTGGAACTGTATCATTCTCAATAGCTGCAATGGTTTCAGGCATGCTCACTTTAACAATGGCTTGAGCAGTTGCAATTCTGAGTGTGTTTGACTTGTTTGTTATATCTACCATACGAATTGATTAATTTCTATTGATTAATGATTATTGTTGCCTGCAGTTTTTCTTGAAGCAATAAATATTGCCGTTAATTCACTAGACTCTTTTAATAATTGTTCTATCCTATCTTTTTGGATTAATTTTTCAACCAATGCAAAATCTAACCAGAAGTTTGATTCATCTACTTCTTCAATTACTATGCTTATTTTTGAGATAAAACTTGCCTTAGATTGAGCGATACACGTGGCTCTATAATTCGCTGCAACAGAAGTTGAACATCGTATGAGTTGTCCTTTAATATGATTCCCTAGATAGCTTTTAGGAAAGCCTTCAGTAAGCTTTACACAATTGTGTGCAAATACTTTAGTTCTATTCTTTAAGACTTCTTTCATAATAATCAATATTCAATTAGCAATATTAAATTAGGTGTTCACTTTCCATTTATGCGTTTCGTCCTCAAAAATTTCTTTACCAAAAACAGGTGCTTTGGCTTTTATTTCTTCAACGACATATTCTAGTGCTTTAAAAACTTCCTTTCGTCTTGGCGAAGACACAAAGACAAAAAGGCATATTTCACCTGCTTTAATTTGACCTAAACTATGATAAATGTGCATGCAAGTAAGGTTAAATTTCTCAAAGGTAGCCTCTCTTATTTCATGGAATTTCTCATTTGCCATGTCTTGGTAAGCTGTATAATCTATTGCTGAAACTACTTTACCCTCAATGTTATCAGCTCTGACTTGTCCTAAAAAAATATTATGTGCACCAATATTAGTTTTCACTTGATGTTTAGCAATAGAATTGCCTATAAATTCTGAAGAAATCGCTCCTTCTATAAATACGTTTTTTGGTTTTTTATCGCTCATATATGTTTTGTTTTAAGGCTTCAACAAGAGGAAAAACACCTCCTTTAAAATTAAAAGTATCATTAAAGCCCTGTTTCATTAATAGTTCGACTGCTTTTTTACTTCGGATGCCTGATTGACAGAATACGACTTTCGTTTTATCTGAATCTAACAACTGTAAATTGCTTTCAAGATGACCTAACGGAATTTCCATGCAATTTTTTATTTCCAGTTTTGGTTGTTCATGAGGTTCTCTAACATCGATAAATTGTATGTTGTTTATGGTTGCAAGTTCTTCTTCTGAAATGTCTTTAACTAAAACTTCACAAGATTCATTTTCATAAATACCTAATAGTTTTTCCTTACCCAAAACTTTATCAAATTCACTTTGATTTCTATTTACTTTTAGTGTTGATATATCTGCTGTTTTTGAATTGTAACACAGCAATTTCCCGGATAATACATGTTCAAATCCTAGAATGATTTTTATGACTTCATTCGCCATCATAGTCCCAATAATTCCAGGCAATACACTAAGAACGCCAACTTCTGAGCAATTGGCTACTGAGCCTTCCTTTGGAGGATTCGGAAACAAACAGCGATAACCAGGACCCTTGTTATAATTAAAAACCGAAACCTGACCTTCGAACTTGTAAATGGCACCATAAACAAAAGGTTTGTTGCAAAGTATTGCAGCATCATTCACTAAATAACGTGTTGCAAAATTATCCGAACCATCTACAACAATATCATATTGTTTAAATAATTGAAGTGCATTTTCTGTAGTTAACTTTTCAGAAATTGCATCTATAGAAATGGTTGGATTTAAATCTTCCAATCGTTTTTTTGCTGCAATGGCTTTATTCATTCCGAGTGATGATGTTCCAAAAAGCACTTGCCGTTGCAGATTAGATTCTTCAACAATATCAAAATCTATAATACCAAGGTTACCAATTCCAGCAGCTGTTAAATATTGCAACACAGGACAACCCAAACCACCTGCTCCAACAACCAAGACCTTTGCTTTTGAGAGCTTGTCTTGACCTTGTTGACCAATATCTGATAAAATGATATGTCTGCTATATCTATTCATACATTCCTGCGAAAGCAGGAATCTCTTCCTGCTTTTCTATTATATTTTAACCGCCAGAAAAAGGTGGTAATAATGCTAATTCTTCTCCAGAAATTAAAGTTTCATTAGAAACTATTTCTTTGTTCTGTGCTATTTGAAAATCTTTTGTATTCAGTTCTGGATACTTACCAATAAGAACATTTTTCAAATCGGCTATTGTAGCATTTGAAAGCTCTAATGTTTCTTCAGTGCATGTTGTTATTTCAGCAATGAGCCCAAAATATTTAATGTTCAATTGCATGGTTTATGGTCTTTAAATCTTCTTTAGTATTTACGTTTTTTACAAATGGGTCTAATTCTGAATCAATCGAGATGGTTTTGGTTTTTAGTTGATTTACAGCAACTCGAAGTCGTCTCTCTCCTTGTTGTAATAACTCCAAACATTTATGCATACATTGTTTTTGATATATAGCAATTAAAGGCATTGTTTTGTTATGACTTTCAACTTGTGTCACCTCATAATTTTCATAATCTGCTTCAACCAGTTTCTTTAAAATTTCTGTTTTAATCATTGGAATATCGCAACTCAACACAAGATTATAATTCGTTTTAGAGTGTTTCAATCCAGAATACAAGCCAGCTAAAGGACCAGAATCTTTGATATCATCTTCTACTCTATAAAATCCAAATTGGTCGTATTCAGGATTGTTGCTCACAATAACAATCTCATCGACTAAAGGCTTCATGGCTTCAATTACGTGTTCAACAAATGTTTTGCCATTCATTTTAAGCAGGCCTTTATCGGAGCCCATTCTGGAGCTTTTTCCTCCAGCCAAAACTATTCCTGTTATGTTTTTTTTATCTATCATTACACAAAAAATAATTTTACCGAAGCTATGATTAACACAAAGGCCAATACATATCTTAAGAGTGTATTATTGAATTTTCTGCTTCCATAATAACTGCCTAAAAATCCACCAACCAAGGCGATTGCAACTAGGATAAATGCTTGCGGTGAAATTTCAACGCCGCTTGATATTTGACCTATTAAACCTGCAGCAGAATTAACCCAAATAAACAAAGCCGAAACTGCCGCTGCTTCTTTCATTTTTCCCCAATGCAATAGTAAAATGATTGGTGTTAATATGATACCTCCACCAATACCAATCAGTCCTGAAAAGAAACCAATGACACCTCCAACCATTAATCCTTGCCACAGTTTTACCTGTTTAATGTATTCACTTTCTTTGCCGAAAACATTTAACATTTTTAGGATGGCAAAAATTAAAAGTACAGCTAATATTTTTTTATAAATAGAAGCATCAACTTCAATCATTCCTCCAACAAAAGCCATTGGGATTGAAGCTAAGGCAAACGATAAAAATAGCTTTTTGTTAAAATAACCAGCTTTATAATAATGATAAAACGCAATGCCTGACACAAATAAATTGAGCAATAGTGCAGTTGGCTTCATAGCCTCTGGTGCAAACGAAAAAATAGCCATTAATGCCAAATAACCACTTGCACCTCCATGACCAACACTTGCATACAAAAATGCTACGATTGGAAGTGTGAGCAAAAAGAGCCATATATGTTCAATCTCTAAAATCACTTAAACTTTGTGTTTTTAATTTGTTCATCTAAAAATTTCCAGCAATTCTCATTGATGGTTTCAAAGGCTTCAACCAACGATTTTCCATAGGCTGTTAACTCTGCTCCACCACCACCTTTACCTCCAACACTACTTGTAGTTACAGGTTTTTCTGCACGTTTGTTTACTGCATCAATTAAAGACCATGCCTTTTTATAAGACATACCTAATGTTTTGGCAGCTTTTGACAGTGAACCTTCTTCATCAATGGCTTTAAGAAGGCTTACTCTTCCTTCTCCTAAAAGAATACTACCATCTGCTTCAATCCAAATTCTGCTTTTTATTTTATAGTTCATAAGATTAGTTTATTGGAAGTAGAATGACTTCAACTTTATCATTTATGTTAATCGATTCATCTTTTTCAGCGACATAAACCAAGGAATTAGCTAAGGCAAACGTGTGCAACATTGATGAATTTTGTCCTTCTAAAATTTCAACTGTTCCTTCTTTATAAATAGCTTTTAAAAATTGTGCTCTTTCACCTTTCTTGATAAAATCCGATTTTGAAACAGCCTTTACTCTATTTAATTTAAAATTCAAATTTCCAGAAAGTTTTTCAATGGCTGCAATCACATAAATGTAAAAACAACTCAATGAAGCTGCTGGATTGCCTGGCAATGCAAATATGATTTTATCATCTTTTTTCCCAAAGAAAAGCGGTTTTCCTGGCTTTTGGTTGACTTTATAAAAATGCTCAATAACTTCGAGTTCTTCAAGTGCTTTTCCAACAAAATCATAATCTCCAACTGAAATACCTCCAGAGACTAAAACCACATCATTTTCATAAATAACTTCTTTTAAGACTTGGAATGTTTTTTCATAATGATCATTTACACTATGCGTTGAAATATTAGAGTAGCCAGCTTGATTCAATGCAGAAATTAACATGATGGCATTGCTCTCATATATTTGTCCATATTGCAAAGACTGTCCTGCTTGCACAAGCTCATTTCCTGTAACTACAATGGCAATGGATGGCTTTTTATAAACCTTAACCTGAGTTATTCCTAAAGTCGTCAAATAAGCAATTGCAGCAGCTGTTAACTTCACTCCTTTTTTAAGAGCAACTTGTCCCTCAAGCACTTGCTCGCCTAATGGTCTGATATTTTCATTTATTGTAATATTTGAATCGATTATAAGCGTATGATTTTGTGAGGATATTTTCTCTTGCATCACTACAGCATTAGCAGAATTTGGAACTGGAGCACCAGTAAAAATTCTTACAGCATCACCAGGTTTTAAATGAAGTTGATGTCCATCGCCAGCTTTAACTTCGCCAATTAATGCATAGGTTTTAGCATCATGCAAATTAATGGCGTAACCATCCATTGCAGATTGCCTAAAAGGCGGCATATTGATTGGAGAAAGTACATCTTGAAACAACACATAACCCAAAGCATCAATGAGATCAATATCGATTGATTTATCAGTAAGCTGAATGTTTTCAGAAATTATTTGAAATGCTTGTTCTACCGAAATCATAAATTATCGTTATATGTTATCAAATATAGCGAATTAAAGTGTTTTAACAATTTGCACGAAAGTTAAATTTTATCGAAAATTTTATCTTTAAAAAGCTCAGCATGAATTGTAAAATCCCTGATTAATACAACCGCATCGCCTTTTTTGGTTCTTTAGATGATAAAAATGTCGTTAGTCGATTTATTTTGAGTTCAACGCGCATCCATCCTATATTTAAAATCCCTTATCTCATTTGATTAATAGCGCTAATTGTTCTAGCACATTGATATTTTTTTTAAAAAAGTGTTTTTGTGACAGAATACTGTGCTTATTAATTACAATGATACAAAAAGGTTTACATAAAAAATATATTGCTTTTATATGCTTGTTATTTACAGCAATATATTCCTATGGACAATGTTCACCTGACTCAACACCACCGATAATTCAATGTCCAGATGCCATAATCGCGATAAATGATACTGGTTTATGTACAACATACATTTCTAATGCTAATATTGGCTATCCCTTGGTCTATGATTACTGCGGAATTATTTCAACAATTCCAACTGGAATTCCAACAGGAAATTTATTCCCTGTAGGCACTACAACAATTACTTGGACTGTCACAGACATATCAGGAAACACAGCAACTTGCACACAAGATGTAACCATTACTGATGAAGAAGACCCAATAATAACCTGTCCCTCAAATATAACAGTTAATACAACTCCAGGTCAATGCAATGCTTATGTTAATATCCCAACAGTAACAGCAATTGACAACTGCTCCATAGTATCAATTACAAACGATTTTAATGGTGGTGGCGCTAATGCTAGTGACACATTTCCCACAGGAACAACCACAATCACATTCACTGCAACGGATTCAGCTGGAAGAACAGCAACTTGCACTGTTGATGTAACAGTTGATAATAATCAACCTCCTACCATTACGCTTCAAGGCGCAAATCCGCAAACCATTGAATCTTGTAGTACTTACACAGAACTCGGAGCCACTGCAAACGATATCTGTTTAGGTAATGTCTCATCAGATATCATTGTTGATACCTCAGGATTAGATTTAAACACTGTTGGCACTTATAACGTGATTTACACAGTTAATGGTGATGCAGCCACTCAAGTAATAAGAACAATAAATGTTATAGATACCACTTCGCCAGTACTCACACTAACAGGACCAAATCCAATTAACATTGGTGATTGTTCAACCTATACAGAGTTAGGCGCCATTGCTACAGATTGCTCTGGAAATCTTTCTTCAAGTGTGGTTATTAATAACGCAAGTGTTGACACAAGCACAGTCGGAACTTATACTGTTACGTATAATGTTACTGATGCAAGCGGAAACGTTGCTACTCAAATTACAAGAACTGTTAATGTTATTGATGTTAGTGGACCAGATATCACTCTCAATGGTGCAAACCCTCAAATCATTGAAGCTTGTGATGTTTATACAGAATTAGGCGCAACAGCAATTGACCCTTGCTTCAATACAGATTATACTGCAAATATTGTGATTGACGCTTCTTCAGTTAACACAAGTGTAGTAGGAATTTACAATGTCACCTACAATGTGATGGATGCTGATGGTAATAGTGGCCTTGAAGTTGTAAGGACAGTTGAAATTGTAGATACAACTGGACCTGTTATTACGCTAAACGCTCCCAACCCTCAAACAATAGAAGCTTGCGATGCATATACTGAACTTGGCGCAATAGCTATCGATCCATGTAATAATACTGATTACACAGGAGATATAGTAATTGATGCTTCTGCTGTTGACACAAGTATTGTTGGTTCCTACAACGTTTCTTATAATGTCATGGATGCATTAGGAAATGTTGCTCTTGAAGTTATACGTGTAGTCAATGTTGTTGATACTACAAACCCTACAA
This sequence comes from Flavobacteriaceae bacterium, assembly GCA_020435965.1. Lineage (GTDB taxonomy): Bacteria > Bacteroidota > Bacteroidia > Flavobacteriales > Flavobacteriaceae > CAJQLB01. The sequence goes on from JAGQYS010000081.1 coordinate 34,808, forward strand.
TAACTTGCCCAAGTGATATTTATATAAATAATGATAACGGTTTATGTTCTGCAGTAGTCAATTTTACAGATCCAACAGGAACTGATAGCTGTGCTAGTGTAACGACAACTCAAATAGGAGGACTTGCTTCTGGAAGTAATTTCCCTGTTGGCATCACTACAAACACCTTTGAGGTCACAGATGCCAATGGCAATACAAGCACTTGCTCTTTTGATGTAATTGTGTCTGATGCAGAAGCTCCAAAAATAACTTGCCCTGCAAATATTACAACCAGTAATGATAGTGGTTTATGTTATGCTGTTATAAATTATACGCCTCCTGTTGGAACAGATAATTGTAGTGGTCAGACTACTGTGCAAATTGCAGGTTTACCTTCAGGTAGTAATTTCCCATTAGGAACAACAACCAACACATTTCAAGTTACAGACGCCGCTGGAAACACAGCTACTTGCTCATTTAATGTCACAGTTAATGACGCTGAAAACCCTGTTGCAATATGTCAAGATATTACAATCCAACTAGATCCTTCTACTGGATTAGCAAGTATTACTCCTGCTGATATTGATAATGGATCAACAGATAATTGCAGTGTGAATTTAAGTTTATCGCAAACAACTTTTGACTGTTCAAATATTGGCAACAATACTGTAACACTCACTGTTACTGACGATACTGGAAATTCCAGTTCCTGCAATGCCAATGTATTAGTTACTGATTTAGCTGAAAATGCTTCAGTAAGTATTTCTGCAAGCGACACTCAAATATGCTTAGGTGAATCTGTAATTTTTACGGCAACTCCAACTGATGGTGGTGCGGCTCCTTCATACCAATGGCAAATTAATGGTGTAGACGTGTCGGGGGAAATAGCATCATCTTTTACAACTACCAGTTTAACTGATGGTGATATTGTTACAGTACTTATGAGTTCGAGCTTATCAGTTTGCGCACAACCAATAGTTAGTAATTCAATTACCATAACAATCAATAGTTTTGACACTGCTGATGCTGGAGCAGATTTTACTAATTCAGTCTGTACAAACACAACAGTAACTTTAGCTGGAAATCCTGTTACTGCTATTGGTGCAACTGGATTATGGACAGTCACTTCTGGACAAAGCTCTGGATTTTCGTTTTCAGATCCTACTAGCCCAACATCAACATTTACAGGAGATATTGGTGAAACGTATACATTAACTTGGAGTATTGATAACCCTTCAACCTGTCCTGACTCAAGCGATAGTATGACTGTGACATTTATAGGTTGTAATGCCTTGGATTTTGATGGAGTGGATGATAATATCACCTTTAGGGATAATTATGACTTTGCAGGTAACTTTACAATTGAAATTTGGATTAAATCTGAAACAAACAATGCCAATATTCAAACTATTATTTCTAAACGTGAAAGCAACAATCAAATCAATGGCTACGACTTAAGGTTAGTAAATAATTATATCTCATTTAATTGGAACAATGGCGAGTCATTAGTATCGCCTTACCCAATAAACGCAAACAAGTGGCATCATACAGCAGTAACATTTGATAACGGAACTTATACACTTTATATTGATGGTATTAATGTAGCCTCAGCTACAGGAGTACTTCCTGCAAACAATAATCTAGAATGTATTGTTGGCGCTATGGATCAAACTCTGGTCGCTCCTTTTAAACCGCTCAACTATTTTGATGGAGGCATGGATGAATTACGAATTTGGGATGTCGTACTTAGCGAAACCGAAATTCGCAGAATGATGAATCAAGAAATTGAAGATAACAGTAATAATGTTAAAGGATCTATTACACCTAACAATATAGGTTCTTTATCATGGAACAACTTATTGGGTTATTATAGAATGAATCAAATTTCAGACATTTCTGGAGGTAACCTTATTTCTAATAGCGCAACGCCTATCACTGGAATTTTAAGGTACATGACCACGTTTCAATCTGAAACCGCTCCTATTCCATATAAAACCAATGCTAATGGAGATTGGACAAATTCAAACACTTGGCTAAATGGTTCAGTACAAAACCTACCAAATAGTATTGGTGTGGATGGTTCAACTATAATTGATTGGAACATAGTTGAAACATCACATAATGTTTCTTCCGGAAACAATAATATCACTTTATTAGCTTTAGATGTTGCATCCAATACCTTATCCATAGAAAATACAAATCCTACAGATGGTCAAAGTTTGCGTGTTACAGATTACCTTTCACTTAATGGAACACTTGATTTAGTTGGCGAATCCCAATTACTCATGGACACCAATAGCAGTGTAAATTATGGTGCTTCTGGAACTTTACAACGTGATCAACAAGGAACATCTAACTTATATAACTATAATTATTGGAGTTCGCCTGTAAGTCAAAACGGCTTGAATTTTTCAGTGGGAAATGTACTTTATGATGGTTCAAATATATCAAACCCTCAGCCAATTAATTGGATAAGTTCTTATGATGCTACAGGAAGTACTAACCCAATTTCTTTAAGTCAAAGTTGGATTTATACGTATGAGAATTTCCCTAACGATTCCTATGCAGATTGGGTTTATAAAGGGCAAAATTCACCAATTAATGTTGGATTAGGTTTCACATTAAAAGGAAGTGGTGTTGGTAACCCAGTAACTGATTATCAAAATTACACCTTCATTGGCCAGCCAAATAATGGACTCATAGAATTAGACATCAATCCCAATTACCAAGCCTTGGTTGGTAATCCATATCCTTCAGCCATTGATGCCAATCAGTTTATCACAGATAATGGTCCATCAGGAACCAACTCGATTGATGGAACGCTATACTTCTGGGAACATTCAACCACAAATGCGTCGCATATATTATCAGAATATGAAGGTGGTTACGCTACTTACAATATTTCAGGAGGTTTAGCAGCAGTGACCTTCCCTGATGAAATTGGTGGTTTGGGTGATGCCAATAAAATTCCACAACAATATATTCCAATAGCACAAGGCTTTTATGTAACAGCGAGCTCAAGTGCAATTTCTGGTCCTGGAAATGATATTACGTTTAATAATGCACAAAGAGTTTTTGCAAAAGAGTCTATGAGTAGCTCCATTTTCTTTGAAGCAAACAATGGTTCATCTACAAGAACTTCTCAAACAGAACAAATTAGCAGGGTACGTATTAATGTTAAATCTACTGACAATTCTATTCGTCCATTGTTATTAGCTTTTACAGCAGATAATGCTGCTACAGATAATATTGATTATGGTTACGATGCTCCCAATACTGATAAGTTTCCAAATGACGCAGCCTTTATGATTGAAGAACAGAAATTTGTCATTCAAGGTGTTGGAGCTTTTAAGGAATCTAGAAAATATCCTATTGGATTGTTCCTATCCAATTCAGGAAATGTAGAATTTTCTTTGGTAGATCTTGAAAATTTTGAATCAGAAATTGATGTTTATATCTATGATTCCGTTTTAAAGAGTTCAACAAAAATAAATACTGATGATTTTAATACTACTTTAGAAGCAAATGACTATCCTGATAGGTTTTACATTACGTTTGAACCTAGTGAATCATTGTCAATCACTGAAGCTGAAACAGACATCGCTATTGTAAACTATTTAAATGACACAGAAGAATTATATATAAACATTCCAAGTGCAATAGCCTTAAAACAAATTCAAATGTTTAATATTTTAGGGCAAAATGTCAAGACTTGGAATGCGACCAATACACCATCGTTAAGTAATGAAGTTCGTATCCCAATAAAACATGTTTCTGAAGGTGCTTATATTGTTAAAATAGAAACTAAAAACTCGAAAATAATTAGCAAAAAGGTGATTATAAAATACCATTAAACCAAGCTTTGTAAGAGAATTACTAATGATTAAAACCGATTAAATACTGAAAAAATCTATG